>NZ_JBHYIK010000025.1:51241-86813 GCF_042739735.1 Amycolatopsis sp. NPDC059027
GGGGGGGGGCGCGTGGTCCCTCGAGCGGGGGCGCCGGCCCCCGGTGGTGAGCCCCCCCCGGCGCCCCCCCCCCTTTCTCTCCGCGGGGCCCCCGCCCCGCGGGGGGCCCCCCCCCCGGGCCTGTCGCATGTGGACGGACCAGGGCTCACCCACGTCCTCGGCGGTGGTCGATGGTGGCCTGGCGGAGCTGGTCGGTGTGTTCGGTGAGCGTCCGGAGCCGGTTGGCGAGGTCACCGTGTTCGGCTCCCAGATGGGACCCGGCCTCGGCCAGGGGCGGCAGGAGTGCGGCGGCGTCGTCCTCGCCGAGGGCGTCGCCGAGCTGTTCCATCGCCAGCCTGCCGGGCTTGTCGAGACCGTCGACCGCGCTGACCTGACCGGCGAGCTGGCGCAGCGCGGCGGAATTGCGGCGGGCCCAGTCCGACACCGCGCGGTCGGCGGCGCGCCGGTCCCGCTGGGCGTCCACTCGTGCTTCGCGGGTGCCCTCGCCACCGGCCGAGGGCTGCAGTCGCAGGTAACGCCGTTCGGCGGCCTGGCGGCTCGCCACGCCGAGCGCGGGAGCGAGGATGGCCCAGCTGGTCCCGCCGGCGCGGGCGGCGGTGATGAGTTCGGGTTCCCAGGCGGCGATCTGGCCGCGCAGCAGCCGTAACGCGTTCAGCGCGGTCAGCAACTGGTCCGGGGCGGCCGAGCCCTGTCGCACCGCCGAGACGACGTCGTGGATCGTGCTGATGGTGGCGATCGGGTCTTCTTCCACGGCTGTCATCCTTTCGACGACGCGGTACTTGTCATCGTTTCGATGACATGTTAGAACGAAGGTGCGTGTTGACGCCAGCCCAGTTGCCGACCAGGAGGTGGATCCCGATGTTGATGCGCACCGACCCGTTCCGCGAGTTCGACCGGCTGACCCAGCAGGTGTTCGGTGGTGGGGCGCCGGGGACGTGGTCCAAGCCCGCGGCGATGCCGATGGACGCCTATCGCGCGGGGGAGGAGTTCGTCGTCTGCTTCGACCTGCCGGGGATCGATCCCGCCGCGATCGAGCTGAACATCGAACGGAACGTGCTGACCGTCAAGGCCGAACGCCGGCCGCTGCCGACCGGTGACGATGTCCAGATGCAGGTCGCCGAACGTCCGCTGGGTGTCTTCTCCCGGCAGCTCTTCCTCGGTGACACGCTGGACACCGAACACATCCACGCCGACTACGACGCCGGGGTGCTGACCCTGCGCATCCCGATCGCGGAGAAGGCCAAGCCGCGCCGCATCGAAATCTCCGGAGCCTCCGCGCCCAAGGAGATCAAGGCGTGACCGGCGCGAGCGCTTGACCGCGTGACCGGGCCGGGACGGGAGACGCCGGGCGCCCCGGTAACGCGGTTTCGGTTCCCCGCCCGGCGGTTCCCGGCGTGCCGCCATGTGCTCGCGGTGACGGCGACGGCGGGTCGCGTGCTCGCGGCCCGCCGTTCCCCGCGCCGCACGGAAAGGGTGTCGCAGCAATGACCGCAGCGATCGGCTTCCCCGCCGCCCACCAGCACCGCGCGACCCGTTCCCTGCGCGGTTACCTCGCCGAGGTGGCGGGGCTGCTGGGCATCGGGCTCGAGTCCTGCGTCATCGACCACGACCGCCCCGTCTCGGCGTATCTCGCGCTCGACGGCCGCCTGCCCCATCATCCGGACCGCGACGTCGCGCTGCTGTGGGACGAGTGCCGCGGGTGGTCGATCGCCATCGAGACGCATTCCGGCGAAGACCTCATCGTGCTCCGCTACCTGGGCGGGAGCACGCCGGTGCCGGACCCCCGCCGGGTCGCCCGGTTCGTCGAGGCGATGCGAGCAGGGGATCACCGTCCCGGTCGCCCTGACCCGGTTTCGTTGCGCGAAGCCGGGGATCTCGACGACCTCGCCGCGTTGCTGGCCGGGCCGCGGTCGTGACCGGGGCCGGGGCCTCGCATCCACAAAGGACAGACGTGCGACCCACCCACGAATTGGCCCGTCACCGTGGCCGCGCGGTGCGGGCGGTGGCCTGGTGTCCGTCGAAGTACCGGACGAGCGCGGGATCCGGCGGCGTCACGTCGACTGGGGCACCGCCGGAGCGCAGGGAATTCGTGGCGGCGACTCCCGCCGCGACAGCCTCGCGGGCCGCGACAGGTGACGTCTCGGTCGGGCCGCCTTCGGCGACGAACCGCAGGAACTCCGCGACCAGTGCCGCGTCCGCCCCGCCATGGGAGCCGTCCGGCTCCGGAGCGATCGTGACGGTCAGGTCGCCATCGGGCCGGTAGCCCGATCTCCCGCGGTTCCACACCCTGATCAACGCCCCGTCGCCGCCGACTCCGTCCCCGAAGTTCTCCATCCTTCCTGCGTCCCCGATCACCGTGTAGTTGCGCCAGTAGTCGGGGGTGTAGTGACACTGCTGGTAACTGGCGAAGACCCCATTGTCCATTTCGGACAGCATCATGCTGAGGTCTTCCACGTCGATCACCGGGTTCAACTCGCGCAACGCCGCCGGCGGCCACACACCGGCGTCGAACCAGTCCGGCATCCGCTGTCCGGCCCTGCCTTCGCCGCGACGCGGGTTCGCGCCGTAGACCGTGAGCCCGCCCAGCGCCACGACCCGGCGGGAGAACCCGCCCGCCAGCCAGTGCAGCACGTCGAGGTCGTGCGCGCCCTTCTGCAGCAGCAGACCGGTCGTGTTGGCGCGTTCGGCGTGCCAGTCCTTGAAGTAGTAGTCCCCGCCGTGCCCGACGAAATGGCGGCACCACACGGACTTGACCGTGCCGATCACCCCTTCGCCGATCAGCGCGCGCATCCGCCGCAGCACCGGCAGATGCCGCAGGTTGTGGCCGACGAACAGGCGGGTCCCGGTTCTCGACGCGGCCGCCAGCATCGCGTCGCAGTCCTCGACCCCGATCGCGAGCGGTTTCTCGACGAACACGGCGACCCCGGCCGCGAGGAACGCCAGCACGGGTCGCGTGTGGACATGGTCGGGCGTCAGTACGAACACCGCGTCCAGTTGGTCCGCGAACATCGCCTCGTACCGGTCGTGCAGCACGACGTCAGCGCCGAATAGGTCGCGGGCGTCCGCACGGCCACGCGGATCCGGGTCCGCGCACGACACCACCTTGGCCGTGCCCGGCAGGTTCGCGAGGGTGACCAGGTCCGCGCGCTGCCCTACGCCGACGACTCCGATTCGCAGTTCCGCCACGGGATCATCCGGCTTCGAGGACGACCGAACGGGTCAGGTGCGCCGGGCGGTCCGGATCCCGGCCCGCCGCGGTGGCGAGCCGGACCGCCAGCCGCTGCACCACGACGAGTTCGGCGAGCGGGTCGAGGCGGCCCTGGCGCAGGTATCCGCCGGTGGCCCGGATCTGCCCGGCCAGCGAATCGGCCACACCCGCCATGCTCCACACCGCGCGGCCCGGTCCGGCGACCGCGATCGGGCCGTGCCGGTACTCCATGGCGGAGTAGGACTCCGTCCACCACGCCGCGGCTTCCCTGACCTTCAGCGCCGCCTCGTTGGCGACGCCGATATGCCAGCCCTCGCCGAGGAACGAAAACTGTTCGGCATTCAGCAGTTCGTCCTCGATCGGGACATCCAGCGCCGTCACGACGTCTTTCCGCGCGCGATCGGTGTCCTGTCCCAGATGCGCACGCAGGAGCAGTAGCTGAGTGGTGGGAAACCGGGTCTGCACAACGGATCGCTCGTCGGCGTAGGGCAGGCAGACGACGTCGTCGGCAAGCTCGGCGACGGGGGAATCGCCGACCGCGGTGATGACGGTGACGCGGGTGCCCGGCCGGGTCCGCTCGATCGCGGTCAGCACCTCGGTGGTGGTGCCCGAGCGGGTCATGGCCAGGACGCGGTCGTAGGGGCGGGCCAGCTTCGCCTCCGACGCCGGATATACGTCGGTGAGTCCGTGTCCGGCGTCCTCCCGCAACTGCGCATAGCTCTGGGCCATGAACCACGACGTCCCGCAGCCGATGACGGCGACGTGCTCGCCGGGGCGGGGCAGGGCGGCGGCGTGCGCGGGCAGTTCGGCAACGGCGCGTTCCCAGCATTCCGGCTGGCTGGTGATCTCGTCGGTGGTGTACGACATGGGTTTCTCCCGGGGAATGGTGGGGTCAGCTGCCGAGGGTGACGCGCAGGGCGGGCTGCAGCCGGTCGGCGTGCGCGCGGACCAGGTCGTCGCACAGCTGCCAGATCCGCTCGACCGGCAGTGTCGCGGCGGTGGCGGGGTCGGCCATCGCGGCGTGCCGGATGTGCCGCGGCTCGTTCTCCACGGCGGCACGCACGACGAGGTCGTTCATGCTGAGGTAGGCGCGGTTGAGCGCGGCCAGTTGCGGGGGCAGCGCGCCGATCCGGGTCGGCTGCACCCCGGAAGCGTCCACCAGGCAAGGAACCTCGACGACGCCGGAGGCCGGGAGGTTGTCGATCAGGCCGTGGTTCGGGACGTTCCCGTACACCGTGCGCGGGGTCCCGGTGACGATGCTGTGGATGATCTGCGGTGCGTATTCGTTCGTGCCCTCGACGGTCAGCGGGGCGTCCTCGGCGAGCGCGCGGCGGGTCTGTTCGTAGGCCGCGACGTTCTCCTCGACGATGCCGAGATATTCGCCGATGGGCAGGCGAAGGCGCTCGATCTCGCTGTCGTGGTGCAGGTACCACGGCACGTACTCCGAGGAATGCTCGCTGGTCTCGGTGGGGTAGTAACCCAGCCGCCGGAACATGTCGAAGCGGACGCGACGGCGCAGCTGTTCGTCCTTTTCGGACAGTTCGGCCAGCCGGGGGTACAGGTCGGCGCCTTCGTGCTCGAACCGCAGTACCCACGCCTGGTGGTTGACGCCCGCCGCGCGGTAGACGACCTCGGAGAAGGGCACGCCGACGAGGTCCGCGAGCCCGCGCACGGTCCAGTACACCGAATGGCAGAGGCCCACCACGCGGGTCAGCCCGGTGGCCTCGGCGAGGTACTGGACGTTCATCGCCATCGGGTTGGTGTAGTTGAGCAGCCACGCGTCCGGGCACACCTCGGCGATGTCCTCGCCGAGTGCCCTGAGGAACGGGAACGTCCGCAGCGCGCGGAAGATCCCGCCGATCCCGAGCGTGTCGCCGATGGTCTGCCGCACGCCGTAGCGTGCCGGGATCTCGAAATCGGTGCGGGTGGCCTCGCCCATCCCGATCTGCACCATGTTGACGACGAAATCGGCGCCCGCCAGTGCCTCGCGCCGGTCGGTGTAGCCGGTGATGCCGGGCTTCACGCCGCGTTCGGCCGCGATGTAGCGGGCGGCGCCGAGCGCGGTCGCCAGGCGTTCGGGATCGATGTCGTGCAAGGCGATCTCCGCGTCGCCCAGCTCGGGATGGGCGAACAGATCGGCGAGCAGTCCCTGGGTGAACACGACGCTTCCGGCGCCGACGAAGGTGATCTTGGGGGTGGTCATGCGGGATCCGTTTCGGTACGAGCGAGGTGGACGAGGACGTCGTCCCACGTGGGCTGGCCGGGGGTGCCGCCTGCGGCGCGCACGGAAAGCCCGCCGCACGCGACGCCGAATTCGAGGGACTTTCCGAGCGCCATGCCCGCCAGCACCGCGGCGAGGAAGCCCGCGTTGAAGCTGTCCCCGGCGCCGACGGTGTCCACGGCGTCGGCCGGGATTCCCTTGGCGGACACCAGTTCGCCATCCGCGCAGGCGAATGCGCCGCGGTCGCCGTCCTTGACGACCACCGCCGGTCCGCGCGCGGCCAGCGCCGTGGCCGCCTCCCTGGCGGAGGACTTCCCGGCCAGATTCCGGACCTCGGCCGCGTTGGGCAGCAGGAAATCGGTCTCGGGAAGCAACGCCGCGACACCGGCCGGATCCCAGGTTCCGGCCGGGTCGTCATTGGTGTCGACCGACGTCGTCGCGCCGTGCGAGCGGGCGAGACGCAACAGGCGGGGCAACTCGGCCGCGAGCTTCGGCAGGAGGAAGTACGAGGACGCGTGTACGTGCTTGCTGGCGGCGAGCAGCTCCGCCGGAACGTCGGCGGCCGTGGTCACTCCGAGCGTCCCGGGAGTGGTGAGGATCGCGCGGTCGCCGTCCTGGGTCAGGATGACGGTGAGCGGGGTCGGGACGTCCGGATCGACGGCCAGTGCGCTGGTGTCGACGCCGCGTTCGGCGAGTGCTTCGCGGACGAACCACCCGGCGGCGTCGTCACCGACCCGGCCCGCGATGGCGACCTCGAGCCCGAGAAGGGCGGCGCCCGCCGCGGTGATGGCCGCCGATCCACCCAGGGTGAGGCTTCCCGAGTCGACGAGGTGTTCACGCTGACCGAAGGCGAGTGGTGTCCGAAGTGGACCGACGATGACGTCGGGGTTGGCGTCCCCGATCACGAGCAGGTCGAACTGGTGTGACATGAAGTGGTTTTCCCGTGCGGTAGCGCGGAGTCAGCCTTTGAGCCCGCTGGAGGTGATGGACTGGACGAACGTCTTCTGCGCGCCGAGGAAGGCCAGCAGGACCGGCAGGACGGTGATCACGTTGCCCGCCATGACCGCGGCCCATTCGGTGTGGTGCTGCCCCTGGAACGTGGTGAGCCCCAGCTGCAGGGTGTACTGCGTGTCGTGGTTGATGGCGATCAGCGGCCAGGTCAGGTCGTTCCACGTGCTCAGGAACGTCAGCACCGCGACGGTGCTCAGCGCGGGCCGCGACAGCGGCAGCACGATCCGGAACAGCACGCGCAGCCGCGAACAGCCGTCGATCCACGCGGCTTCCTCCAGTTCCCTCGGCAGGGAAAGGAAGAACTGGCGCAGCAGGAACACCGCGAACGGGGTGACCAGCGACGGCACGATCAACGCGCCGAGCGTGTCGATCAACCCGAGCTTCTTCATCACCAGGAAGGTCGGGATCATCGTCAGCTGGAACGGGATCGCCATCGTGGCGAGCATGAGCATCAGCATCACCCGGGACCCGGCGAACCGCATCCGCGCGAAGGCGTACCCGCCCAGCGCCCCGAACAGCAGGTTGGCCACGACGGCCACAGTGGACACGATCAGCGAGTTCAGGAACCAGCGTGGGAAAAGCGCGTTCTGCAGGACGTAGCGATAACCGCCGAAGTCTATTTCGGACGGCCAGAGCGCCGGTGGGAAACGGTTGATCTCCGCGTTGCTCATGAACGAGCTGAGCAGCAGCCAGATCAGCGGAGCGGCGAAGAGCAGCGCCAGCGGCACGAGCAGCAGGTGCCACGGGCTGAACGGAAGCCGCGGGCGGATCCGGGACCGGCGGGCTTCGAACGTGCCGACCGCGGGCAGGGCAGCCTTGACCGTCATCGGGAAACCTCCATGGCACGACGGCGTCCCGGCCTCCGCAGCACCCGCACGACCACCGCGATCACGAGCAAGGCGACGGCGAGGACGTACGCGGCGGCCGCGCCGTAGCCCGCCGTGAAGTTCTTGAACGCCTGCTCCCAGATGAAGTAGACGATCACCGTGGTGGAGCCGAGCGGCCCGCCCTTGGTCGTCACGTAAACGAGGTCGAACACCTGCAGGGAATTGATGACCTGCCACAGCAGCAGGAACACCGTCATCGGGGTGATGGCGGGCAACGTCACGTGCCGCAGCACCTGCCAGCGGCCAGCCCCGTCCAGTCTCGCTGCCTCCACAAGGGACGGTGGGACGTCCTGGAGCGCGGCAAGATAGACCACGACGCAGAAACCGGTCCCGCTCCACAGCGTGATCCCGACGAGAACCAGCAACGCCTGCCCGGGGTCGGAGAGAAACCCCTGGGGTGAAAGGCCGAGGTGATGCAGCAGCGAGTTGGCGACGCCGAACTGCGGGTCGAGGATGAAGGAGAACAACACCCCCTGCGCCGTCGCGGAGATGATGAACGGGACGAAGAGCAGCGTGCGGTACAGGCCGATGAACCTGATGCGGCGGTTCAGCGCCAGTGCCAGCAACAGCCCGAACACGATGCTGAGCGGGACGTACAAAACGGTGTACAGCAAGGTGTTCCCGACGGCCTGCGCGAAATGCGGGTCCTTGGCGAGCGCGTGGTAGTTGTCCAGGCCCACCAGCCTGCTCGGCGTCACCAGGTCGTCGGCCTGGAACGACAGCAGCAGCGACCAGACGACCGGGACGACACCGAGGCCGAGGATGATGAGTACCGACGGCGAGATGTACGCCCACGCCGACGCTGTCTCGCGTCGCCGTCGCCGGCGGATTCCCCGCCTGTCGCCGGGGGATCGGGATACGGTGATCGGGGCCGGTAATCCAGGCATGTGCGAACTCCTAGCGCGGAATGATCAGGGCGGCGTTGGCTTCCTCGGCGCAGGCGCGCATGGCCTCGGCCGGCGTGCTCCTGCCGAGCAGCACGGCGACGATGGCGGTGGCGACGGCCTGGGAAACCTGGGGATACGCCGGGTGCACGGGCTTCACGCGCGCGCTTTCCAGCGCGTGCGCGAAAACCGGCAGCCCGTCGGTTTCCGCGGCCTTCTGCTGCCAGGCGGGCATCGCCTGGGCACGACGGCTCAGCGGCAGGCTGCCCGCGCCGACGTCCCAGCGCACGTCCTGCTCCGGCTGGATCAGCCAGCTCACGAAGGTCCGCGCCGCCCGCACGCGTTCCTCGCCGTTGTCGAACAATGTCCAGGTGTCCGGGCCGGAGATCGTCACGGGCCTGCGGCTGAAGGTCGGGAGCGGGACCACGTGGTAGTCGATTCCGGCGTCGATGATGTCGTGCAGTTGCCAGGGACCGGTGGCCACCATGCCGATCCGCCCCGCGGCGAACGCCTTGTACATCTGTTCGCTGCCCGGTTTGGGATCGATGTAGACGCTCTTGCCGGCGGCGAGATCCCGGAGCACTTCGAGTGCGCGGACGCCGGAGCCGGCGAACCCGATGCTCCGGCCGTCCTTGCCGATCACCTCGCCACCGAGGTCCCACACCAGCGGCCACAGCCGCCACACGGTGTCCTCGTCGCCCGCGCCCGGCCAGCTCGTGCCGAAGGTGCCGTTCTGCGGATCGCTCAGTTTCCGCGCGGTGGCAACGAATTCCGGCCAGGTCCAGTTCTCGTCCGGAAGCGGGATCCCCTTCTGCGCGAACAGTGTCTTGTTGCACACCACGGCGAGGACGTCCAGCATCGCCGGGACGGCGCGGACGCGGCCGTTGAGCGTGACCGCGTCCCGCGCGGACGTCCAGTAGTCCGGCCAGGGCGTGGGGCCGGAGTTCACCAGGTCGGTCACGTCGACCACCTGCGGGCTGCGGGCGACGCTGGCGAGGTCCGCCCCGAAGACGTAGGCGATGTCGGGATAGGACCCGGACGCCAGTGCCGCCGTCACCTTCTGGAGCATCGCGTCGGCCAGGACGCCGCCGCCCATGTCGACCCGGATGCCGGGATGGGCGTGCTGGAAGTCGGCGACCAGCTCTTCGACGACCTTGCGGCCGACGTCGTTCTGCCCGTGCCACAGCTCGATCGTGACGGGTCCGCCGGAACCGGCTTGCGCGTTCGAGGCGCAGCCCGCCAGCGTGGTGCCGAGTGCCAGACCGCTGACACCCTTGAGGAACCCGCGCCGGGAAAACGGCGCGGAGGAACCACGAACGTCCATCGGTTTCCTCCGGAAATGCGGCAGGGACAGGGAAATCGCGCGAGCCGCTCAGCAGGTTTCGCGGACGTACTTGGCGCTGCCCTGCGGGGAGACGTCCCGGTCACGCCGGACGACGCTCAGGCTGCCTGCCCACTTGTCGCAGGCGTTGGCCAGGCCCTGGCCGGTGTACTCGATGACGATCACGTGGTTGCCGAAGGCCGGGGTGTACTCGCCACAGTTGTTCTGCTCGCCGCATTCCTCGGCGACGGCGAAGTCCAGACCGTTCTGCTGCCGTCGATCGGAAAGCTCCGAGGTGTTCTTCTGCGCGATCGCGAGCCCCTTGCTGTGGGCGTGCGCGGAAAGCAGCCGGATGTAGGCCTGCGCGTCGTCGGCGCTCAGCAGATTCTGCGAACGGGTGAAGCTGTCGTAGTTGTCGGGCTCCACGGCCTGATATCCCTTGGCCGCGCACTGGTCGATCCAGCCGTCGACCTTCGCGGCGATCCGCTGCCGCTTGGCGTCCGTGCGGACGTCCAGCAATGCCTCGTTCCAGTCCTTGTCCACGACCACGGTGCCGTTCGCGTCGCGCAGGAGCAGGTCGGGATCCCAGCTGCCCTCGGCGCCGCGCTGGGCCTGGAAAGTGTTTACATAGCAGATGTTGTAGAGCCCGGGGGCGGGCGCGGCGTCGTGGTCGCGGCTCACCACCCCGACACCCGACGGCGGCTGGTAGGCGCCGCCGATCTGGTAGTCGAATCCGGCTCCGGCCGGTGGCGGCGCGACGGTGTGCGCCTCGGCGGGGGAAGGGGTGGCCGTGGCGGAAGGGGAGCAACCGAGTACGGCCGAGAGGGCGGCGGCACAGCTCAGCACCTGAACGCGGGTGAAGTGCATCAGTGAACTCCGGGATGCTGGTGGGCACGACCCCGCCTCGGACGAGTACCCGTCCTGGCGACTCAGGCCGGACTCGTGGCTACCGCCACCTACCGGCTGGGCGTACCTCTCACGCCGGGCGTTCGTTCCGACGTGCCTAGGAGTAAAGCCGAGCAAATCCAGTCATGTCAAGTGCCTGATTTTGCTCGTTACAGTGCTGCTTCGAGCAAGAACAAGCATGCTGGCTCAAGGATAAAGCCGGTGCCGCTGCAGGATTCCGACGAGTTCGGGCAGCGGCAATGCCTCACGGGTGCCGAGATTCCCGGTCATGCGCTCGGCTTTGGTGGCCGAGTTGAGCAACGCTTCCTGGGTCGCTTCGACGACGGCGTGGAAGAACGGGTCGATCTCGTCGTTGTCGATCGCCTTGGCCTCGCGCAGCGGTGCGGGCTCGCCCGGGCGGATGTCGTTGCCGGTCGAGAAGGCGAGGTAGATGTCGCCGTCGCCGTTGGACGCGACACCCCCGACCAGGCCGAGGCCGATACCCGCGCGTTCGGCGAGCCGGCGGCACTGGCCGGGCAGCAGGGGCGCGTCGGTCGCGATGACGACGATGCACGAGCCCTGGGACTTCTCCGGCGCGGGACTCGGCGGCGGGGGCAGTTCCGCCCCGACCGGCGCGCCCTTGACCAGGAGATCGCGGGGTCTGCCGAAGTTCGTCTGCGCGAAAACCCCGACGGTGTAGGCGTTTCCGTGGTGATCGACCCGGCGTGACGAGGTTCCGCTGCCGCCCTTGTAACCGAAGAAGGACATGCCGGTGCCGCCGCCGACGTTGCCCTCGGCGGGCAGGCCGCCCTTCGCGTCCGCCACCGCTGCCCGCACGTGGTCTTCGGTGATCCAGAAGCCGTCCATCTGGTTCAGCGGGCCGTCCCAGGTCTCGGCGACCACCGGCAGCCGCCAGGTGAGTGCCTTGTTCCGCTCGGCTTCGAGCTTGACGAGGGTGTCCCGGACGATGCCGACCTGATGGGTGTTGGTGATGCCGATGTTCGAGGTCAGCCAGCCGGATTCGGCGATCCAGTGCGCCCCGGTCAGTTCGCCGTTGCCGTTGTGCGCGTGGATTCCCGCGTAACAGTGGTTGCGCCAGACGGGTTCGTCGCGGGGCACGATGACCGTGACGCCGGTCCTGGCGATGTTCGGCGGCGGGCCCGGCCGGTCGAAGATCACCGTCCGGTAGCCGACCGCGACGCCGGGTACGTCGGTGATCGCGTTGTACCGGCCGGTGGGCAGTTCGCCGATGACGACGCCGAGTTCCCGCAGCCGGTACCGCCGGCCTCGCCGGATTCCCTCCCGCACTTCGGGTGGTATTTCGCCCGCTTCGGCGGTGCCCGAAGGGATCGCCACCGCCGCGGCGGCGGACGCCTTGAGCATCGTCCGCCGGTCCACCTTTTCCCGCGCTGACCGCTTCACGAGCGCCTCCCGGGTCACCAGGGTGAGACCCGAGCATGGCACGTGCAGTGTCGTCCGGGGAAGCCCAGCGGATTGCCTATCGTCCACTGTGGACTGGTGGAAACGCCCCTACGAAGGTGGGTTTTCAGCGCCATGGCGTGGGAGGAACCTGGACCTCGCCTTGCCGCGCCCGACCGGAAGGAATCCTTGCGATGAAACGACTACGACACCGTGCCGCGCTGCCACTGGCCGCCGCCTGTGCCACCGCGGCCGTGGCCGGAACCCCGGTGGCGGCCGCGCCGCACGGCACTTTCGCGCCCTCGGCGGCGTCCGTGGCGATCGCCCGGCTGGTGTCCACCACGGGTGCCGACCCGGCGCACGCGGCGCACGTGCTCGCGGTCCAGCGTGCCGGCGCGGCGAAGGTCCAGGAACTCGACCGCAGGCTCGGTGCTCGCTCGGCGGGCGGCTACCTGGATCCGCGCACCGGCTCGGCCGTGGTCAACGTGCTCGACGCGCGGGCGGCCGAGACGGTCCGCGCGGCGGGTGCCACCCCGCGTCCGGTGCGGTACGGCACCGCGGAACTGACGTCCGTGCAGGCGGCACTGCACCCGGTGCCGAACACGGCGACCGGCCTCGACCCGGTGGCCGATCAGGTCGTGCTGACCGTTTCCGACGCGGCGCCCGCCGAGGAGGCCGCGGGGCTGCTCGACGCGGCACGCGGGTTCGGGGACCGGGTCCGGGTCGAACGCGCGCACGGCGTCTTCCAGCCGCTGATCTACGACGGTGACGAGATCAGCAACGGGCAGTCGGTCTGCTCCGCCGGGTTCAACTCGAACAAGGGCGGCCAGAACTACATCGTCGACGCCGGGCACTGTGCCCAGGGTTTGCCGTACTGGGAAGGCATCGGCCCGACGGAAGACGCCCGGTTCCCCGGGACGGACTACAGCCTGATCCGCAACGACTCCGGGGACGCACCGGGCGCGGTGGACCTGTACGACGGTTCCACGCAGCCGATCACCGCCGCGGGCGACGCCACGGTCGGTGAGCAGATCTGCAAGAGCGGGCGCACCACCCAGGTCACCTGCGGTTCGGTGCAGGCGCTGAACGAAACCGTCGACTACGGCGACGGCCAGGTGGTGCGCGGCATGGTGAAGACCGACACCCACGCCGATCACGGCGACAGCGGCGGCCCGTGGTACGACGGCGCGACCGGGCTGGGCATGACCGGCGCGGGCGACACCGTCTCCGTGACGTGGTTCCAGCCGCTGACCGCGGCCATCCGCGCGTACGGGGTCACCCTGAACCGCTGACCGTCCTCTGTGGATCCGAGTGGATCGTTCCGTGGGGCCTCTCCGAGGGAGTCGGAGGAGGCAGACTCACAAACCGAAAAACTCCCGCTGACCGCTGAAACCCGACAAGATGTGAACCACGCCACAATGCCGGGTACCGGGTGCCTGCCGTACGTCGACGATGGGCGCCCGGACACCCGGCTACAGCTCAAGCCCAAGCCAAGACGCGTAGCCGGACAGCGCCTCTGAACGTCGACGCTGCGCCTGGACAAGTGCGGTCACGGTGTCTCGGGTCATCGGGTGGCGCCGCGCCTGCCCTGGTGCGACCAGCCGAGCACGCTCAAGCTCACGTAGCGCGTGGTCGGGTTGGTTCAGCCAACGGTAGGCACGTGCCATGTCCAGGTGGTGGTGCCCGATGCGCGTTGGTAGCCAGTCAGACGGGAAACGGAGGCCCGCGCCAGCTTCGACCGCGCGGCCATGCTCCCCGATGGTGCCCAGCGTGACGACACGGTGAATAGCTACGTTGGTCGGCCCGAATCCGAACCAGAACGTTTCTGGGTCCTCTCCGGTGATCTCAGCGACGCGGGCGGCCTCGTCCAGGTGGTTCGCCATCGCGTCACGGTCACCCGTCTGAGCGGCAATCACGGAGGCACCGAGATGGAGTTGCCCCCGTGCGAGGAACGCTCCCGGAGCATCCTTCGCCCCGTCCAAGTGCCGCACGCCTGACTGATTGAGTCGCCAACACGCTTCGTAGTCACGAAGTCGGAGGTAGGCCGTGACGCGGAGGTATTCACGGGCAGCACGCAATCCCGGCGCGCGGTCTCCCGCTTGCTTGGCTGCCCAATCCATCCGACTCAAGGCGCTTACGGAGAGCGTGTTGTCACCTAGCGCTATGCCGACAGAGTGACCGCACCGGCTAGTCAGCGCCAGAAGTGCCCACGCCGCTTCCTGCTCACGGCCCGTGAACGTCATAGCCGCCAAGTGCAACTCAGCCAGCAACGCGGGCAGCAGCGCCACCATCGGTTCGTACTGTGCGGCCTGCGCAAGTTGGTTGACGTGCCGGACGTCGGCGCGCAGCACAGCCAGCGGTCTGGGCCGAACCGACGAATCCGGCGGCAAGTCGAGAAGGTCGAGCGCGGACCGTACCGGGGTCAGCAAGTCGCCCAATTGATCACCGCGCCGTTGCCACTCGAACCGATGCCACGCTAAGTGTTCGACGTCGGTTCCAAGCCCATCGGCGACGCGCCCCAGAAACTCGGGTGTTGGCTCGACCTCGCCGCGCTCGACCTTGGTTACCAGGCTTTTGCTGTAGCTGATGCGCGCGGCAAGTCCCGCCTGAGTGAGTCCGGCCATCTTTCGCGCTGTAGCGATCCGGCCACCGATTCCCGCCAAGTCCACGACCACATGCTCCCGCCTGTCCGGCCGTTCCGCCAGGTTACGCCGATCAGGTTGCCATTTTCTTGTCACTCCGCATCGCTGCCCGCTCGTAACGTGAGCCACTGGGACAAGATCAGGTCTCGCGTACCACATGTGGACAGGGCCTGATCACGTCTCACCGCTACAGCAGCCTTGCCCTTGACCGCCAAGTTTCAGGCAGTCGGCTGTAGCTCGTGGCGCCAGAGGTTTCGATCAGCGCTCCTGGTGCCACACCCGAGCAGCCGGACGGGCGGGGAAGATCCTCACCCTCACAAGGTAGGCGCGGCACCCTGCCCGGCCAGTGTCCGTGTACGTCGAGAGGTGTGGCCATGAAATACACGGGTGAACGTGTGGAGATTGGTATCCACGCCTCTTGCAAGGTCCGCGCGATCCCCATGTACCGGGGCGGAAGTCCCGCACTGTCGTTTGTGGACGGATCGGACGAGCTGTTCTTCGTCACCGGCGATTCCTGGGCAGACCTCCATGTAGCCATGGAACACGCAGTCTCCCAAGCTCGACAGTGGCTCATCTTCCACCGATTTTGCATGGATCTACTCAACATGCTCTACGGGGCGATTACGCAGAAATAGAGGGAAAGCACGTGACCATTGCAGTCGAGCATCTGACCGGGCAGGGCCTAGTTTCCGAAGTACTATTTAGGCGGCTGGCGAACCGAATCATCGAGAAAGAAGGAATTTCGACTGGTAAATCCGAAAGGATCGTTGATCAGGCATTGGCGTTCCTGGCAGCGTGCGGAAAAGCTACCGAACCGTTGGCGCCGAGCGAAACCGTCGATATCGGATGGCACACGTTTATTCTCTACACGCGCGAATACGTCGAATTCTGTGACCGGATTGCCGGCCGGTTCATCCATCACGTTCCCGACGACGAGAACGAGAAGGCACCCAAAGTGAAGGCGCAGGACCAGATTGGGCGCACGGTGAAAGCTATCCGTGCCGCTGGTTTCTACGTTGACGAAGAGTTATGGGTGGGTGCTCACGGCGTCGTGGGGAGCTGCACCGGGTGTCACAACGGCTGTCACGAGGACCCGCCGCCACCGCCCGCTACGATGTCCGCATGAAACACGAGTGGCAGGATCTTCCGGCGTCGGTCAGGGCGGCCGTGACGGAAAAGCTCGGCTCGTCTGTCCTGGCCACGTCGTACCCGGCGAAAGGTCGAAGTTCGGACCTGTCCATCACAGTGGAGACAAGGCAAGGCCCGGTTTTCCTGAAAGGGATTCAGGTCGGCGATCGTAGGGTCAGAATGCACCGGAACGAAGCCAAGGTGAACGGGATACTTCCCGATCTCGCACCTAGGGTTCTCTGGGAAATCGAGACTGACGGTTGGCTCGTCCTCGGATACGAGCACGTCACCGGCCGCTATGCTGATTTCTCGCCAGGATCACCCGACCTTCCCTTGCTCGCGAATGCCGTCTCGACGCTGGCTGTGGAATTGACGCCAAGTCCTGTTGCCGTCGATAGCCTCGCTGTCCGTTGGGCGAAGGTTTCACCGTGGAAACGATTGGCCGGAACCCCGGAAACTTTGGACGACTGGGAAACGAAGAATATCGTATCACTACTAAAACTCGAATCCCAGGCAATCGGCCAGATGGACGGCCCGGGGCTGATTCACTCCGACATTCACCAGTACAACGTGATCATCGGTGACCGGCTTCGACTAATCGACTGGGCTTGGTCCTGCGCTGGTCCGAGGTGGGCTGATTCGGCTTTTCTGGTGCTCCGGCTGATCGGGGCAGGACACACACCGAAGCAGGCCGAATCATGGGCTGGCCAGATAGCAGCATGGCAGGAATCGACAGAGCGTGAACGAGTGGCGTTCTCGGCGGCCGTGCTCGGCATGTGGCGGTACCGGAAGCATTTCCCTGAACTGATCGGGGCAGCACGAAATTATGTCCGGTATCTCACAGAGAAGTAGCAACAACTGGACCGGTGCCGGGAAATCGGCGGGGGCCCTTCCGTTCAGATCACCGAGCAATTCGCTTAGGGTCGTCCATCTGCAAATCGCTGGTTTATGCGTTCGGTGAAGAGGATGAGGGCGGGCCCCATCGCCCGGGGTCCCGGTTTGATCATGGTCTCGCTCATGGCGGATACCGCTGACCAGCACAAACCGAGTTTGCAAGTCTGCGCCCCGGACGACTCTGGGGCCCTCGAGGAGCCCCCACGGACTTACCGCCCCACCCTAGGATCACCGGGACGCGGCGGCGAGGATGTCCTCCAGGGTGCGCACGGCCAGGATCGGCGGCCGCGTGTCGGCGGTGACGAAGCTGAGCGGCCAGTCGAGGCCGGGGGAGAGTGGGCGGACGGCGATGTCCTCGACGGGCGGGGAATCGGTTTCGGGCACGATCGCGACGCCGAGTCCGGCGTGGACGTACCGGGGAATGACGCGGATGTCGGCCACCTCCACGGCGACGCGGCGTGGGGAGCCGAGGTCGTCGTAGGCGCGGTCGGTGACGACGCGGTTGCCGAATCCCCTTGGCGTGTCGATGAAACGCTCGCCCGACAGATCGGCCAGCGTCACCGCGCGTTTCGCCGACATCGGATGCCGGGACGGCAGGAGCGCAACGAACGGCCGGTTCTCGAGCGGTAGTGCCCGGAGCCCGGCGAGATCGGCGCTGGGCAGCCCGACCAGCGCCGCGTCGAGCCTGCCCTGCCGGACATCGGCGGCGAGACCGGTCGAACCGGCCACGGAGACGGTGACGTGGATATCGACCAGCGGGTGCTTGCGGTGGAACGCGCCGAGCACGGCGGGCAGGTCCAGGCGCCCCATCGAGCTCAGCGTGCCGAACCGCAGGCTGCCTCGCAGACCCGCGGACGTCTGCTGGACCACGGCGCGGGCGCGTTCGAAAGCCTCCAGCGCGTTTTTCGCCTCGGGGAGGAACAGCGCGCCGTCGGAGGAGAGGGCGACCCGGCGGGTCGAGCGGTCGAACAGCTTGGTGCCGAGTTCGGTCTCCAGCGCGGTGATCGCGGCCGAAACCGTGGATTGGACGGTGAAGAGCCGTCGTGCCGCGCGCGTGAAGCTGAGCTCCTCGGCCACCGCGACGAAGTAGGCGAGCTGCCGGTTGTCCATGCGGCCCATCTTATCGGTACTGTCGATTACTGAGACAAAGATTGTTCGTTGGACTTGGTCAATCGAAGGGCGCAAGGTGGACGGCGAAAGGTTCGTACACCGGAAGGTCCCGTCATGGTCGACATCGCCACCCCTGCCCGCCCCGTTCGCGTGCGGCGGGTGAGTCATGGCTCGGGGTTCGTGGTCATCGCCGTCGCTTTCCTCACCGCGATGGCGTTCTCGACGTTGCCCACCCCGCTGTATGCGCTTTACCAGCGGCAGGACGGCTTCCCGACGTTCGTCGTCACGGTCGTCTTCGCGGCTTACGCGGTCGGTGTGATGGCGAGCCTTTACCTCGCCGGACACGTCAGCGACTGGCTCGGGCGGCGCCGCGTCATCCTCGCCGCGCTGCTGGCCGAAGCGCTGGCCGCGGCCTTGTTCCTCGTCTCGGGGGACGTGCCGGTCCTGATCGTCGCGCGCCTGATCAGCGGCGCCGGGGTCGGCACGATCACCGCGACGGCGACGGCGCATCTGTCGGAGCTGCGGACGATCGCGCGGCCCGAGGCCGATCTCGGCCGCTCCGGACTGGTCGCCACTGTCGTCAACGCCGGGGGACTGGCCGTCGGCCCGCTCGTCGGCGGCTTCTTCGCCCAGTTCGCCGATCGTCCGTTGAAGACGCCGTTCGTGGTCTTCCTGATCGTGCTGCTGCTCGAAGCCCTGGTGGTGAGCCTGGTCCCGGAGACGGTCGAGCGCCGCGAGGAGCGTCCCGCCTACCGCCCGCAACGGGTTTCGCTACCGGCGTCGGCGCGTCCGAAGTTCGTCGGCGCCGCGACCGGCGCATTCGCGGCGTTCGCGATTTCCGGGCTGTTCATGGCGCTCGCGCCGACGCTGCTCGCGACCGGCCTGCACCAGACCTCCCGGCTGCTCTCCGGGGTGGCGCCGTTCGCGATGCTCGGGTCGGCGGCGCTGGCACAGGTGGTGTTCGACCGGCTCGGAGCGCGCACTCAGCTGCGCCTGGGCTTCGGGTCGATGATGACGGGCCTTGTCGTGCTCTCGGTAGCGGTCTTCGCGGCTTCGCTGCCCCTGTTCCTCGTCAGCGCGGTCGTCGCCGGAGCGGGATTCGGCCTGGGGTTCCGGGCGTCGGTGGCCACGGTCGCGGCGCTGGCCGATCCGTCGTCGCGAGGGGAGACGCTCGCGGCGTTGTTCCTCGTCGCCTACGCCGGGCTCGTGCTGCCGATCCTGCTCGTCGGCGTGGCGCTGGTCTGGCTGCCGAGCGCCACGGCGCTGCTCGGCTTCTCCGTACTGGAACTGCTCCTGCTCGGCTGGGCGGCGCGCCGCACGCTCGGCACCTCCTGAGCGCGCCCGCCGTCCACAGTGGACACTACTTCCCGGTGGGGCGGCGGTGCAGCAGGTCGAACCGGGACCACATCGCCTCCGCGGCCTCGACGGATTCGCTCGTGCGGGCCGGGTCGACCGCGGCCAGCTGGGCGACGATGGCTTGGGCCAGCGCCATTCCCGCGGTCAGGGACGGGAAGAACGTCACCCCTTCGGCGGGCACCATGAGGACGTGTTCCGCGGCGTCCGCGAGCGCGGGACTCGCGGCGTCGGTGATGGCGAACACCCGCGCACCCCTGCTCTTGGCCTCGTTCGCGGCGCGGACCGTGCTTTCGTACAGGCGCCAGAAACTGATCGCGACCAGTGCGTCGGCGGCGGTGAGCTTCGCGACGACGTTGGCGAGTTCGGCGTTGCCCGCCGTCACCGCGTGGACGTCGTAGCCGGCGAGCCGCGCGTTGTGCGCGAACGCGATTCCGACGGCGGCATAGCTGCCGTCGGCGAGCACCACCGTGCGGCGCGCCCCGGCGAGCGCCTGGGCGACCTCACGGATCACCTTCTCGTCGAACCGCCGGTCGAGCAGGGCGAGACTGTCGAGGTCGCGGCGCAGGGAGGCCGAGCCCGGCGAGCCGGCGCCGCGGTGCTCCTCGGCGACCTGCGGCGCGCTGAGCGACGACAGGTAGCGCGCCCGCAGCTCCTGTTGCAGCGCGGGCCAGCCGGCGAAGCCCAGCGCCTGCGCCGTGCGGGTCACGGTCGCGACGTTGACCCCGGCGAGCTGCGCCAGTTCGGCCGTCGAACCGAACGACGCCCGCCTCGGCTGGGAGACGAGCATTTCGAGCACCGCGGCCGATTTCGGCCGGAGTCCCCGTTCGGGCAGCCGGTCCCGCAGCCACGCCTCGAAACCGTCGCCGGTCCTCGTCCGCGCCACCACGACGCACCTCCTTCGACCGCGTGACCGCAACGAACCACGATCCTCTGCAAAGAGCATTGCAGCTTTGCGGAAATGCAGTATACGTTGTCCGCAGTCTCGTTGCCCGGACACGGAAGGCGTTTTCCATGACGCTGCTGGCACGACTGGACCGGCTCCCGCTGAGCCGCCCCCACTACAAACTGCTGCTCATCGGCGGGCTGGGCTACACCTTCGACGGAATGGACTCCGCGATCGTCGCCTTCCTCCTTCCCAGCGCGAAGGCGGCTTGGCACCTCGACAACGGCCAGCTGGGGCTGATCGGTTCGGCCGCCCCGTTCGGCTTCCTCTTCGGCGCGATCGCCGCGGGCCTGCTCGGCGACCGCATCGGCCGCAAGAAGGTCATGATGTACGCGCTGGCCTTCTACACGGCGTTCACGGTCGTCGCGGCGTTTTCCCCGAACTACGAAGTGTTTCTCGGTGCCCGGGTACTGGCGGGTGCGGGCGGGGGCGCCGAAAGCGCGATCATCGCGCCGTTCCTGGCCGAGTTCGTCCCCGCCAGGCGGCGTGGATGGTTCGTGGGCGCGCTCGCCGGGTTCTTCTCCTTCGGCTTCGTCGCGGCGGCGCTGATCGGCCGGTTCGTCGTGCCGTCGGTGCCCGAAGGCTGGCGCGTCGCGCAGTTGATCACCGCGCTGCCGATCGTCCTGCTGCTGTGGTGGCGCCGGTCCCTGTCCGAGTCACCGCGTTTCCTGCTCGCGCAGGGACGGGACGCCGAGGCGGAACATGTTGTGTCCACTTTGGAACGTGCCGTCGAGAAGGCGACCGGGACCGCGCTGCCCCCGGTGCCCGCCGCCGACGCCCAGCCCGCGACGCGGACGCCGAAGGTCAACCTCCTCAGCGCGCTGAAGTTCCTGTGGAGCCCGGCGATGGCGCGCCGCACGGCGGTGATCTGGACCGTCTGGTTCGTGATCACGTTCTCCTACTACGGCTTCTTCTCGTGGATCCCGACGCTGCTGGTCGATCGCGGGATCACGGTGACCAAGAGCTTCGAGTTCTCCATCATCATCTACCTCGCCCAGGTGCCGGGGTACTTCTCCGCCGCCTGGCTGTCCGAACGGCTCGACCGCAAGCACACCATCGCGCTGTACCTGACCGGCTCGGCGGTGAGCGCTTTCTGGCTGAGCCGGACGAACGCGCCGTGGTCGATCACACTGGCCGGTGCGGTGCTGTCGTTCTTCCTCAACGGCACCTACGCCGGCGTGTACTCCTATACCCCCGAAGTGTTCCCGACCTGGATCCGCGCCAGTGGCACCGGCCTGTCCAGCGCGTTCGGCCGGTTCGGCAGCATCCTGGCGCCGACGATCATCGGCCTGTCCGCGGCGAGCCTCGGGTTCGCCGGTGTCTTCGGCCTCACCACGGCCGTGCTCGCCGCCGGGGTGGTGTGCGTGGTCGTGTTCGGCCTGGCCACCGCGGGCCGCTCGCTCGAAGAACTGACCGAACACGGTGCACCGGTGGCCACCGCGAAGGAGATGACGAAGTGACCGAACTGTCCACTGTGGAGGAAAAGGAGATCACGTGAACGGATCGTTGCTGCTGCGCAACGCCCGGCTGCTCGACCCGCTGACGGGGGAGTACACCGAGGGTGACCTGCGGTGCGCCGAGGGCCGCGTCGCCGAGGTGGGGCCCGGCCTCGCCGCGGCCGACGTCCGGACCGAGGACCTGCGGGGCGCGTTCGTGCTGCCGGGACTGATCGACGCGCACGTCCACGTCACCGCATCGACCGCGGATCTGCCCTCGCTGCCGTCGTGGTCACCGTCCTATGTGGCCGCACACAGCGCCCGCACGATGAGCGGGATGCTCGACCGCGGTTTCACCACGGTCCGGGACGCCTGCGGCGCCGACTACGGCCTCGCCGACGCCCAGGCGGAAGGGCTGTTCCGCGGTCCCCGGCTGTTGTTCTGCGGCCGCGCGCTGAGCCAGACCGGCGGGCACGGCGACGACCGTGGCCGCGGCACCCACGTCAAGGACGCCCACCCGTGCTGCGCCGGGCTCAGCCGGGTCGCCGACGGGGTGGACGCCGTCCGCGCGGCGGCCCGCGACGAACTGCGCAAGGGTGCGCACCACATCAAGATCATGGCCTCCGGCGGGGTGGCCTCGCCGACCGACCGCATCGATTCGATCCAGTACTCCGCAGGCGAAATCCGCGCGATCGTCGAGGAAGCCGAGGCGGCGAACCGCTACGTCGCCGCGCACGCGTACACCGCCCGCGCCGTCAACCGCGCGCTGGAACTCGGTGTCCGCTCGATCGAACACGGCAATCTCCTCGACGACCGCAGTGTCGAGCTGTTCGCCGAACACGACGCGTTCCTCGTGCCGACGCTCGTGACGTACTGGGCGCTGAAGGAGGAGGGCCGCGAACACGGGCTGCCGGAAGGCAGCTGGCGCAAGGTCGACGACGTCCTCGGCGCGGGCATGGCGGCGCTGGAACGGGCCGCGCGCGGCGGCGTGAAGCTGGTCTACGGCACCGATCTGCTCGGCGGGATGCACCGGCACCAGAACCACGAGTTCCGGCTGCGCGGGGAGGTGCAGTCGCCGTTGGAGGTCATCCGGTCCGCGACCTCGACCGCGGCCGAGCTGCTGAACCTGACGGGCAAGATCGGTACGCTGGTACCAGGAGCGCACGCCGATCTGCTGGTGCTCGACGAAGACCCGCTGGCCGACCTCGGCGTGCTGGCCGAACCGAAGCGCTTCCGCCACATCGTCCAGGGCGGCGTCCCGGTCGCCGGTGCCGCGGCCTGAGCAGGAAAGGTGGACTCGGTGCACGACTACGAGATCTTCGACCTCGGCGACTTCGTTCTGCAGCACGGCGCGACGCTGCGCGGCGCGCGGCTGGCGTACAAGACCTACGGCACGCTCGACGCGGACAAGAGCAACGCGATCGTCTACCCGACCTGGTATTCGGGCCGCCACTGGGACAACGAGTGGCTGATCGGCGAGGGCAGGGCGCTTGATCCGGCGCGGTACTTCGTCATCGTGCCGAACATGCTCGGCAACGGCCTGTCCAGTTCGCCGAGCAACACCCCGCCGCCGTACGACAGGGCGCGCTTTCCCAACGTCACCATGGCGGACAACGTCGAGGCCCAGCACCGGCTGGTGACCGAGCACTTCGGCATCCGGACGCTGCCGCTGGTGACCGGCTGGTCCATGGGCGCCGGGCAGACCTACCAGTGGGCGGTGTCGCATCCGGAGATGGTGCAGCGGATCGCGCCGTTCTGCGGCTCCTCGGTCACCAGTGAGCACAACAAGGTGTTCCTCGAAGGCGTCAAGGCCGCGCTCACCGCGGACGACGCCTTCCGCGGCGGGTGGTACGACCAGCCGCCGGTCAAAGGCCTGCGCGCGGCGGCGCGGGTGTACGCGGGCTGGGGCTTTTCCCAGGCGTTCTACTGGAACCAGGTCTACCGGGAGATGGGCTACAGCTCACTGGAGGACTTCCTGGTCGGCTTCTGGGAGGGGTTCTTCCTCGACGACCGCGACGCGAACAACCTGCTCACCATGCTGTGGACCTGGCAGAACGCCGACGTCGGCCGGACGCCGGGATTCGACGGCGACACGGTGGCCGCGCTGCGCTCGATCACCGCGAAGGCGATGGTGCTGCCCGCGGAGAAGGACCTCTACTTCCCGCCCGAGGACGAGGCGTGGGCGTGCCGGCACATCGCGAACGCCGAGCATCGCGTGATTCCCGGTGTCTGGGGCCATTTCGCCGGTGGCGGCAACAACCCGGTGGACATCGAGTTCATCGACGCCGCGCTCAAGGAACTGCTGGCTCGCTGAGCCGTCGGCGGCAGCGCGTCAGCCCTTGCGGGCCGCGATTCGTTCGCGGATCTCGTCGAAGTGGTGGTGCACGGCTTCGGTGATTTCGGCGCGCTTCCCGCCGCGGATCGCGTCGACGATCTTCTGGTGCTTGGCGACCAGTGCGTCCGAAGTGGACAGTGTCGGCCCGACCAGTGACTCGGCCTGCTGGTAGACCTCCCAGAACAACCGGACCAGCTCGAGTGCGAGGTCGTTGCCCGCGGCCGCGCAGATCAGCTCGTGGAACTCCCGGTCCGCGGCGGGGGCCGTGGCGGGCGTGCGCATCCGCTCGACGCGGTCCTGGAGCTCGTCGAGCAGCTTCGCCGGCGGGTTCTCCGCGACGCGCCGGGCCAGATCGGTCTCCAGGATCTGGCGGACCTCCATCAGGTCGTACAGTCCGCTGAGGTCGTCGCGGGAGCGGGCCTTGGTGCGGAACAGCAGGGACGGGATGAGCGCCGTCATGCTCGCGGTGCCGACGAAGGTGCCGTGGCCGCGCCGGATGTCGACGATGCCGAGCGCCTGGAGCGTGCGCACCGCCTCACGCACGGAGTTGCGGGCGGCGTCGAACTCCGCCATCAGCCTGTGCTCCGGGGGAAGGGGGTCCCCGGCTCCGAGCTCCTCGCGGTCGATCAGCGCGATG
The DNA here is from genome assembly GCF_042739735.1 of Amycolatopsis sp. NPDC059027. NCBI lineage: Bacteria > Bacillati > Actinomycetota > Actinomycetes > Pseudonocardiales > Pseudonocardiaceae > Amycolatopsis > Amycolatopsis sp. NPDC059027. Next base: position 75,559 of record NZ_JBHYIK010000025.1, read on the forward strand.
ATCGACTCGACCAGCTCCTGGCTGCGCAGTGCTCGCACCATTGCCCCCTCCTCGGTCCGTGGGTTACGGTACCCATCCATCGTAAGACGTCCAACGTCCTACGTATACACGCGACCATCGAAGAAGGTGAGCGACGTGGAACTCTCGGGCGTGCCGTGGTACCGGCGGCTGGATCGCGGGCAGTGGAAGGCGTTCGGCGCGGCCTGGCTGGGCTACCTGCTCGACGGGTTCGACTTCGTGATCATCACGCTGGTGCTGACCGAGCTGGCGGGTTCGCTGCACCTGACGCTGGCGAGCGCGGCGAGCCTGGTCTCCGCGGCTTTCGTGTCACGCTGGTTCGGCGGCCTGCTGCTGGGCGCGATCGGCGACCGCTTCGGCCGCAGGCCCGCCATGATCCTCAGCATCCTGTGCTACGCCGTGGGTACCGCGCTGTGCGGTTTCGCCTGGAGCTACTGGTCGTTGTTCGTGTTCCGGGCGATCGTCGGCATCGGCATGGCGGGCGAGTACGGCTCCAGCACCACGTACGTCATGGAAAGCTGGCCCGCCGCCCTGCGCAACCGGGCCAGCGGGTTCCTCCTCGCGGCGTTCCCGGTCGGCAACGTCCTCGCCGCGCAGGCTTATGGGCTCATCGTGCCGAGCTTCGGCTGGCGATGGCTGTTCTGGCTCGGGATCGTCCCGGTCCTGCTCACCCTGTGGATCCGCCGGTCGCTGCCCGAGGCGGCCGACTGGACGCGTGAAGTGGCGAAGCGGCGCGTGCGCGAGACCAGCGCGTCGGTGCTGTTGTCCGGCCGGCGGGTCTGGGTCAACGCCGGGCTCGGTGTGGTGGTCGCGGTGTCCCTCGTGCTGATCTTCTCCGGCTCGGCCGGCGGGCTGTCCTGGTTGTGGATTGCCTTGTGCGTACTGGGTTTCGTGGTGTTCGCGGTGCAGCTGACCGGCCGGGGCTGGCCGACGGCGGTGGCGCTGATGGTCACCGTGTTCTGCGCGTTCCTGTTTTCGTGGCCGATCCAGTCGCTGCTGCCCACCTACCTCAAGACCGTGTCGCACTACGGGGCCGGCGAGGTGGCGGGTGCCCTGACCTGGGCAGGTCTCGGCTACGCGGTGGGCTGCTGCCTGGCCGGTCTCGCCGGTGACCGGTTCGGCACCCGGCGCACCTACGTCGTGGGCCTGCTGCTGTCGCTGGTGTTCGTCTTCCCCGTCTTCGCGCTCGGTCCCGGCAACTTCCTCCTGGTGTGCGTGCTGTTGTTCGCCCTGCAACTCACCGGCGCCGGGGTGGCCGGGCTGCTGCCGAAGTACATCGGCGACCACTTCCCGGTGCGGCTCCGGGCCGCCGGGCTCGGTTTCACCTACAACGTCGGGGCGCTCGGCGGCGCGGTCGCACCGGTGCTGGGCACCCAGATCGCCGCACATCTCGGACTCGGGACGGCGCTGGTCCTGCTCGCCACCGGACTCACCCTGCTCACCGCGTTGCTCGTCGGATTCGACGTCCCCGCAAGGCTTTCCCGGCGCGCACAGGACTCGTCCGCGCTCGTCCCCGTCGAATGACCCTGCCCGAGAAAGGTTTCTTCTGCCATGGCTGACTCCCTGCGGCTTCACGGCGTCGTCCCGCCGTTGGTCACCCCGCTCGGCCCGGACGGGGACGTGGACGCCGCGTCGCTGCGGAGGCTTGTCCGCTTCCAGTTGGCGGCCGGGGTGCACGGCGTGTTTCTCTGTGGTTCCTCCGGCGAGGTCGCGCTCCTCGACGCGGGGCAGCGGCACGTGGCCGTCGAGACGGCCGTGGACGAGGTCGCCGGGGCCGTTCCGGTTCTGGTCGGCGCAGTCGACAGCGGGACGAGGCAGGTCATCGGACACGTCAGGCAGGCGGAAACCCTGGGCGCCGACGCCGTCGTCGTCACCGCGCCGTACTACGTCCAGCCGCACCCGGACGAGATCGTCGCGCATTTCCACACGGTGCGGGACACGGCCGGAATTCCTTTGGTGGCCTACGACATCCCGTCCGCGGTCGGCGCGCGGCTGACTCCGGACATCGTGGAGCGGCTCGCGGAAACGGACACCGTCGTGGCGTTGAAGGACTCCAGCGGCGACCTCGCGACGTTCCGCGAGATCCTGCGCCGGCTTCCGGAACTGCCCGCGCTGACCGGATCCGAACTCTTCGCGGACACCGCGGTCCAACTGGGCGCGGCCGGAATCGTGCCAGGACTGGGCAACGTGGACCCGGAGGGCTACGTCCGGCTCTACGGAGCGGCGCGTGACGGGGATTTCGCGGCCGCGGCGGCCGAACAGGACCGGCTGGCCCGGCTGTTCACCATCACGACCGTCGCCGACCGGCGGCGGATCGGCCACACCGCGGGCGCCCTCGGCGCGTTCAAGGCGGCCGTGGCACTGCGTGGCGTCATCGCCGACGCGCGCACCAACCCGCCGCTCCTGCCGCTCAACGAGGCGGAAATCCGCGAAATCGCCGCTCTGCTCACCGAACTCGACCTTGGCCCGGTGCTTCAACCCCGGTAGTGTCCTTTGTGGATTGTTCCGCTGCGAAGGCTTCCTTCACGGCATTCGGTACGGCTCGGAGTGGGTGGCTGCAACGGGGTGCCTCTCGGACTCCTTCCGTCCACGCCGACGGCATCACCTGACGTCGCGAACGCTCCGTTGCCGACGATGAACGTCCCGAACGGAGCGTTCGCGACATCCAAGACCGCCACGCGACCCGCCCCTGTGGACTCCCGGTGCGGGAAGCCGTGGGGGCGGCTCACCACTCGGTCTGGCGTGGGGTCAGCGCGTCCTCGACGGCCGTCATCGCGGGGGCGTCCGGATTGTGGTGGGTGCGGACCATGTCGTCCGTCGTCGGGTACTGCTCGGGGCGACGGGGTGGCACGGTGGTGATCAGCAACGTCTTCGCGGGCTCCTTCTCGAAGAACCGGGTGATCGCCAAACCGTTGCTCACCACGGCTTTCGTGCCGATTTCCACGGCGAGTGCCTGTCCGGCGCCCGCTTGCCAGCCGTGTTCCCACATCGGGGCCGCGAGCACGGGAACGAGCAGATGGGTGACCCCGGCCGCGATGAGGTGCCGCTGCCGTTCCTGGCGTCCGACGTCTTCGCAGATCTGCACGGCGAACCGGCCCGACCGGGCTTCGAGCAGGGTGATGACGGGATCGTGAGAGATGTATTCGTCGCGTTTGACGCCGCCGAGGTCGATGCCGTACTCGGTCTGTTTCTCGGTGGTGAAACAGAAACCCGACAGCTTGTCCTGGGTGAGGAAGGGGTCGAGCCAGCCGCCGCGGTGCAGCAGCACGGCGCGGTTCGGCGGGCGGCCGCTGACGGGCATCGGCCCGGCGGCGCGCACCGGGCCGGTTCCCAGCAGGAGCCAGGTGAGCGCGCTGTCCTCCGGCTGTGGGGTCGCCCGGAGCAGCTCACGCCACTTTTCGAGCAGGCCGTCGTCGAGGCAGCCTTCGGGCAGGACCGCCAGCACGGCGCCGCTCTGGTCGAGGGCGGTCAGCGCCGCGCCCAGCCGTCCTTCGAGACGGGCCGCCTCGGGTGCGGCGGTGTAGAACGCGCCTCCCGGCTTGTCGATGGTGTCCCAGCGGACGTCGGCTCGCTCGGCCAGCAGAGGCAACTGGGCGACGGCCAGCGGCGGGGCAGGGGCGAGTTCGCGCTCTCCCGGCCGAACCGGCGCCTTGGGCAGGTCGTGAAGGGCGTGGACGTGGCAGACCTGAAGGTTCTCGCTCAGCTGGGACGGGATCCGCAGCAGGTGCAGGAAGCCGTCGATCGAGTCCGGATCCTCGCCGGGACGGTGCGCCGACGACCGCCGTGGCAGCAGTATCCCGCTGCTCCGGTCGTTGAGCCTGCCCGTCATCTCGAAGCGCACCTGGAGGTAGTCGAGCGCGCGGGCGTCGAGGCGAGCCGTCTCGCCGACCGCGCCGAGCAGAGCGAGGTCCAGGCCGAGCAGGATGCCGAACCGCTCCGGCTGGTCGAGGGCGGGGGAGGACAGCCAGTGCTCGGCCAGGACGCCGGTCCGGCCGACCTCGGCACAGACCGCGGCGGCGGTCTTCTGGACCTCCTCCAGCTCGGACCAGTCGCCGAGCAGATCCGCGGGGATGTGGCTCAGCCGGTCGTAGAGGTTGACGAACGCGTCAGCGGGATCCATACTTAACACTTCCTTGATTCACGGAGGTGGGCCTCATGCTCCCTACGGCGGAAGTCGCCGCGTCCGGCGCGGACCAAGCGGTCGACGACGGACGGGCGGGACTGCGGCGAGGCTTCGAGGTCTGGGCGGAGAAGCTCAAGGAGGAAACCGGCGAAGGGAAGGTGCTCGGTGAGCGCGCGGCTGTCGACCGATGGGCGGCCGCGGTGGGGAGATGGCTGGTCGACGCCGCTCTGCTCGCCGACATCTCCGGGCTGGAATCCGCCTTGCGTGCCTTCCGGTCCGCCGCGACGCGATTGCAGCCGAACGGTGCGACAGCGCGTCTTGAGGCGGTGATCCTGGGGCTGGCCGAAGTCGCCCAGTCCGGTCTCGACCGGGCGGAGCAGGCGGCACTCGCCGACACGCTGGACCCACGTTCCTGGGCGGCCAGAATGCTCGTGCTCGCGTATCGGGAACCGCACATCACCAGTGCCGCCATCCGCGACAGGCTGGACGTGCACGACGCGCAGATCAGCCGCAGTGGCAAAGCACTCCTCGAACGCGGGCTCGTCGTCAAGACCCGGCACGGCCGGTCGAAAGGCTGGTACGCCACCCCGCGCGGCGAGGCGATTGCCGCTCGGCTGGCGGAACGCGAAAGCGACTGACCATTTCCGCTCGACGTCGTTGCCCGGCAGATCGCCGGTTCGGTGCCCGCATCCGGAATCCACGCGCCCTCCCACTACCTCAGCGATAGTCGCCGGGAGTGGCGCGATGGTTACGCCTTTCGCGCTATCGGCCTAACGGCGGGCTCGGTGCGCGGGGTTCAGGAACCGGTGGCGCTGGGCAACAGCGGCGGGCAGCCCGCGGTGACGTAGCCGGGGTCGTATTCGAAATGCCAGGTTTCGTTCTCGTACCGGCGGCACCAGCCCAGCGCCCGCCCGTTCCGTTCCACCCAGGTGGACGCGGCGATCGGCTGGATATCCACCGCGATTCCCTTGACGTGATTGGATTTTTCCGGCGGAAGAACGTATTTGGCCGCCAGTTCCCGCGTGCCGAACCGCTGGACCGCGTCGTCGAACTCGTGCTGCTGCTGAGCCAGGCTGCGTTTGCCGTCCATCAGGCACAACGTGGTCCCCTGGCTGCTCGCGGCGGCTCGCAGGCGGTTGAACGCTTCGCCGACCTCGGGCCGTAACCCGGTCGGGGGTTCGTCGGCGTACCGCTTGTCCAGCGGGCACACCGTGCCGCCGTCCGGCCCGGGGATTCCCTCCCACAAGGGCGTGGCCTGCCCCGGCAGCGTCGTCGAACTCCACGGCGCGGCGCCGCTGATGCCGAAGACGACCAGCGCCGCGAGCACCAGCGCGATGGCGAGTTCGGCCAGCGCGAGGATCGACCGCCCGCTTGTGGTCACGATGACACTTCCCCCATTCGGATGACACGCTTTCCCGGTAGACGTGCGGTCCCGGGGAAGGTTGCGCGCCGGGAGCTTGATCACGATCGCGACCGCCGGTCCGGTAGTGGGTAATTCGGCCGTGGGTGACCGTCCGCCGATGCGGAATTCTCGACGCGCAACGCCGGTGCGGGAAGGAGTCGGGCATGACCACTGGTGCCTACCGGGTGCTGCCGTCCGAGGTCGGGGCGGTGGCGAAGACGGTCGAAGGAATCGGGGTGTCGCTGCTTTCGGCGACACGTGACCTGGAGTCGCTCGTGCTCGACGCGCTGTCGTTCGCCGGGATCGGCAGTGCCGTCGCGGCGGGGAACTCCGCGATGCACTCGCAGCTGGGGGCCGCGCTGGGCCGGTTCCTTCACCTCGTCGAGGAGGTGAACGGCAACGTCAAGGTGGCCGCCAAGGCGTATGCCGACACGGACGGCGCGGTGGCCGAAGGCTACGGCGGCAGGCGGGAGACGCCACACAGCGGTGGTGCCGCGGCACCGGCCGCGGTGGCCGCGCCGGGGCAGCTGGACCCGCGGGTCGTCGACTCGATCATGCGGTCCGAGGGCGCGACCGGGGAACAGGGCGGTGTGCCCGAGGCGTACGGCTTCCGGCAGAGCATGCACAACGGCTACGACCGGATCATGGCCGCCCGCCGGGAGCACGGCATCGGCAGCGCGGAGGAACGCGCCGTCGTGACCGAGCTGATGACGGCCAACGCCCGCCGGGCCGGGGCGCTGAACTTCACCGATCCCGGGACCCAGGCCGCGATCATGTCCGGCGCGCACATGCGCGGGGCCGGCGGGGTGCGCGCGATCCTGAACCACATGGCGGGCGCGGACGTCGTGCGCAGCGCGCGGGCCCTCGACGCCGGAACCGCCGGCTACGTGCAGGGGCTCACCCCCGAACAGTTCCAGCAGCAGTTCCACGACGCCCGCATCGAGTACGACCGGCAGGTCTACGGCGACACGACCACCCGGCAGGGCGGGCACACGCAGAACTGGTGGGACCGGTACGGGAACGGCCTCGTCCGCCGTTACGACCGCGAACAGGACGAGTTCCTCGGCTTGTCCCGGCCGGGGGACTGAGCCGATGACCGTGCGGCTCGATGTCCTTTGTGGATGGTGCGGGAGCCGGTGCCGGGCCCGGCGGGACTGGAAGACCAGCGTGCGGCGGGTCAGGAGGTCCGCGTCCCTCTGGCCGGCGCACCCGGCCGAGGCCAGGATCTCCTCCGTGCCCGTCGCGCCGGCCTTGGACAACTTCCTGCGATAGGCGGTCCGGGCCCCGGACTCACGCGGACGGGTGGCGGTGCGCCGTTTGTACGTCCTTTGTATCCCGTGGCGTGATCCTCTGCGCTATCCGATCCGGGAGAGTGGAGGACAGGGATGCTCACCAAGGCCGCCGTGCTGACGGCGCTCACCGCCGCGGCGCTCGCCGTGGCCGTACCGGTGCAGGCCGGCGCGGCCACCGCGGCGCTGCCCTCGGCGAACATGGAGGCCGTGCTCAAGGCGGCGCAGATCGACCCCCGCCGCGCCGACAGCACCCAGACCCCTGGCGCGCACGACAGCGTCCTGCTCGTGGAGCAGGCGTTGCAGGCGAAGGGGCTGCTGGAGGCGAAGTACGTCGACGGCTACTTCGGCACCACGACGATCACGGCGTACTCGAAGTACCAGAAGTCGTTGGGCTACACCGGGATCGACGCGTCGGGCCTGCCGGGCAAGACCTCGCTGGAGAAGCTGGGCGACGGCCGGTTCACGGTGTCGGGCGTGGTCTCGGCGGGCAGCCACGTGACCTACCACGGTGTCACGCTCAACACGCGTACCAAGGCAATGCTCGTGGAGGCCGAGAAGAAGCTGGGTTACCAGGTCAGCCTGACGCAGGGCTCGTACAACCCGGGCGGCGTGGACGCTTCGGCGGGCACGCACGACGGCGGCGGCGCGATGGACATCTCGGTGTCGGGCATGTCGACCGCGACCCGCACGACGGTGCTGAAGGCGCTGCGCCAGGTCGGGTTCGCGGCGTGGCTGCGCACCCCGGCACAGGGCTTCGCCTACCACATCCACGCGATGGCGATCTCCGACCCGGACCTCTCCTCGGGCGCCCAGCACCAGACCGGTGACTACTACCTGGGCATGAACGGGCTCGCCGGTCGTGGCGCGGACGACGGCCCGTCGGTTCCGAAGGTGACCTGGGAGGAGTACCAGCGCGGCTGACCCCGGCCGCCGGGACCCGGACGCACGTCCCCGCGTCCGGGTCCCGGCGTTTCATCGCAGGCTTCGGCGTACCGGCGGGAGCCAGACCATGACCGCCAGGGCGAGGGCGATCACCAGCGCGAGGAGATCCAGGGCGAGGCCGGGCAGCAGAGCCCGGCCGAGGTCCAGCCTCTCGTCCGGGATGAGCGAAAGCAGGCAGACGAACAGAAAGGTCAGCCCGCCGCAGACCGTGACAAGGCCCTGCCCGGCGCGTACCCGCGCGAGCAGCAGACCTCCGCCGACCAGCGCGGCCAGCCCGCCGAACACGATGCTGAGACGCCCGAGCAGGAGCGGCGGGTACGTGCTGAGTTCAGCCAGCAGATACACCTCGTGCACCAGCAGCGCGTCCGCGAGGAGGTACACGCCGAACACGAGCGACACCACGCCCACCAGGACAGCGGCCACGGAATCCGGCCTCGCTTGCTGAGGTACGCCCGGCGCCCATGGCTGCGGGTAGGACGCAGGGGTGCTCACGGTGGGCGCCGCGACCACCGTGGTGGCTCCCGCCGGGCTCGCCGCTTGTGCCAGCAGCGCGCTCGCCCGGTCCGCGGTCATCCGCTCGTGGGGTGTTTTCGCCAGCAGGCCGGAGATGACTTCGGCCAGCAGGCCGCGCGTCCTGGTCAGCGGCGGCGGGTCGTTGAGCACGGCGAACAGCGTCGCGGCGGTGTTGTCCCGGTGGAACGGCTCGCCGCCTTCGCTCGCGGCGAGCAGGGCCACGCCGAGCGACCACAGATCGGTGGCGGGGGTGGCCGCTTCACCCCTGATCCGTTCGGGTGCGAGATACGCGGGGGAGCCGATGACCGCTCCGGTCGCGGTGACCCGCTGGTCCATGCCGGACTGCGCGATCCCGAAGTCGGTCAGCTTCACCCGGCCGTCCGCGCTCACCATGATGTTGGCGGGCTTGACGTCGCGGTGCGCGATCCCGGCCGCGTGCGCCGCCACCAGCGCGTCGAGTACCTGCCCGCCGATCGCCGCCACCTGCTGCTCGGGCAGCGGGCCCGTGGCGATCAGGTCCTGCAGCGTCGGTGCCTCGATCAGCTCCATCACGACGAACGGCACGCCGTCCTCGACGATCACGTCGTGGACGGTCACGGCCGAAGGATGGTTCAGCGTTCCCGCGGCGCGTGCTTCGCGCAGGAGCCGGTCGGCCAGCGCGGTGTGCTCCGGTCCGGCGAGGCCCGGCGGCAGCAGCAGTTCCTTCAGCGCGACCTGCCTGCCGATGATCCTGTCCCGACCACGCCACACCACGCCCATCCCGCCGCGGCCCAGTTCCTCGACCAGCGTGTACCGGTCCGCGATCGTGCGCGAAACGGCCGAGGCTTCCCCCAGTTCCGTCACAGTTTTCTCCTTCGACCCGGTCGGCCGAGTCTAGGAAGACGATCATGACTATTCCGTGACATCGTGATGACAGCATCGTCCACAGTGGACGACTGTGCGCACCGTCACCGTCCGGGGCGCGCGCTCCCGGACGGAGCCGCCAGCTTGGCGAGGATGCGGTCCAGCTCGGCCTGTTCGGCGGGTTCGAGCGCGAGCAGCTCGGCGGGCGGTTCGTTGAGGATCCGCTCCGCGGTGGCGAAAACGGCCAGGCCCGCCTCGGTGATGGTCACGATCTTCCGGCGGCGGTCGGCGGGGGAGACGGCGCGCTCGACCAGCCCGCGCTCCTCCAGGTCGTCCACGATCAGGGTCGTGTACGGCTTGTCGGTGGACAGCCGCTCGGTGAGTTCGGTCATGGTCAGCGGGCCCCGCGCCACCTGACGCAGCGCCTTGATCCGGATGAAGCTCATGCCCAGTTCGGCGACGACCCGGGGCCGCCGGTCATGGGAGTCCAGCACGAGCGCGCGCATGCGTTGCCAGCTGCGTCTCGCGCTTGCGCTCATCGCGTGGTCACCGCGCTCCTGGGCTCGGGGTCGAGGGGTGCTGCCATGGTCGCGGACGCGGTACGCCGCGCCCATCGGCCGGTGGTGAGGATACCCAAGACGAGCACGACGGCCCCGCACCCGGCCATCACCCACCAGCCCGCCGCGCCCGCGCCGCCGAGCACGGCCACCCCGAGCGAGGTCCCGACCTGACGGCTCGTCGTGGCGACCGCGGCGGCGACACCCGCCTGTTCGCGAGGCATCCCGGACACCGCGGTGTTCGTGATCGGCGCGTTGAGCATGCCGAACCCGATCCCGAAGACCGCGTAGGCGAGGACGAGGACGGGAACCGGGGTGCCGGGCACGACGGTGGTCAGCAGGACCGCGCTCGCGGTGATGCCGACGCCCGCGACGGCCAGCGGCAGGCGCGGCCCCCTGGTGCCGACGATCCGCCCGGACACCGGCGCCAGCACCCCGGCCAGCACCGCCATCGGCAGGGTCAGCAGCCCGGCGTGCAGCGGGCTGAAGCCGCGGACCTGTTGCAGGTAAAGGGAATTGAGGAAGAGGAACCCGGCGAGCCCCATGAAGCCGCAGATCGCGATGACCGTGGCGCCGGAGAACGGCACGCTCCGGAAGAACCGCAGTTCCAGCAGCGGCTCGGTGCGCCGCCGCTCGTATCCGAGGATGCCGAGCAGGGCGAGCGCGGCCACGACGAAGCAGCCGACGATCCACGGCGAGGCCCAGCCGAGATGCGGGCCTTCGATGATGCCGAAGGTCAGGCTGCCCAGCAGCGCGATCACCAGCACCTGGCCGACGGGGTCGAGCCGCCTCGGCCGAGTGGCCTTCGATTCGGGGACGAACAGCGCGGTGAGCACGATCGCCGCGACGCCGATCGGCACGTTGATCAGGAAGACCGAGCGCCAGCCCGCGGCCGCGACGAGCGCGCCGCCCAGCACCGGCCCCAGCGCCATGCTCAGCCCGACCACCGCGCCCCACAGCCCGATCGCCTGCGCGCGTTCGCGGGGGATGGTGAAGGTGTTGGTGATGATCGACATGGCGACCGGGTTCATCATCGATCCGCCCACCGCCTGCGCGATCCGGAACACGATGAGCCAGCCGGTGCCCGGCGCGACGCTGCACAGCAGCGAGCCGAGCGTGAACAGCGCCAGCCCGGTCTGGAATGTGCGGCGCCTGCCAAGGCGGTCCCCGGTGGACCCGGCCAGCATCAGCAGACTGGCCAGCGTGATCGTGTAGGCGTCGATCGTCCACTGCAGACCCGTCACCGAGGAGCCGAGATCGCGCTGGATGTCCGGCAGGGCCAGCATCACGATCGTCGTGTCGAGCCCCACGATGAACAGCGACAGGCTGCAGATGCCCAGCACCAGGAACCGGCGGCCACGGCTCAGCTCGGTCATCTCGCTCCAGTTGGTTATACGACTACAACAGTGTTGACAGTATAACCAACTGGTCCGGTCGCGCCGGTGAGTTCGCTCACGTCCCACTGCGTCGTCCACAGTGGACAAATGCCGTGTTGGGCGCCCGGACCGCGCCGCCTGGGCGGGGTTGGGGGGGGGCCGGCCCGGGGGGGGGGGGGGGGGAGAGTG
>NZ_JBHYIK010000025.1:86823-118689 GCF_042739735.1 Amycolatopsis sp. NPDC059027
TTTTTTGCCCTTCCGCCCCAGTGGCACGCCCAGTTTTAAAAATGCTGAGACCTGCTCTCGGCCCGGCTGTGTGTGCCGGTAAGGAGGCCTTCACGGACCTGTGGGTGGCGTCAGATCGAGTAGTCCACGTTGGCCAGCAGCGCGTTGGGCCGCGCCTGCACCCGGACCTCGACGTTCGACGCGGTGTTCGACGGCCACTTGATCGTGCCGGACCCGGACTGTCCACAGCCGACGGACTGCCACTTGTCCGGGTTGCGGGCCTTGCCCATCCGCGCCTCCACACACGCGTACTGGTTCGTGCCCGACTGCACGTTCCAGGTCACCTTGACCTTCCCCTTCCAGCCGCTCGCGGGGCTGGTGTAGGAGCACTGCTTGGACACCGGGCCCCACTTCATCAGCGCGCCGGACGCGGTGCCCTGGCACATGCTGCTGGCGTTCAGTTCCGCGGCGGAGGCGGAGGTGGCGGTGAAACCGGCCGACAGGGCCGACATCGCCAGGGTCGCCGTCACGGCGGCGACGACGCGGCCGCGCTTCGTCGACTTCGTTTCGCTCATGTGGACACTCAGACTTTCTCGTTCGTGTGACTCGTGATCAATCGGCCGGACCGGGTGCCGGACGGCCGTGGGCGTCCCGCGTAGCCTGGCCACCCGGTCCGGCCGCCGGGAAACCCCCACGGCTTGGCCGGAGCCGGGGGCCCGCGGTTGCCGAGGCCAGAATCGCCCGGTGGAAGCGCTGTCCGGTAGGCCCGGACGGAAGTTCGGACAAGGGGAGACGTGGCGGACGAGGTGGTTCCCGGTTCCTGCCGAGAGCGGCAGGAGGCGATCGCGCAGTTCGCGGCGGAGTTACGCGAGTTGCGGTCCGGCGCGGGCGATCCGTCGTTCCGGAAGATGGCCGAGGCGTCCGACTTCGTCTCCCGGACGACGTTGCACGAGGCGGCGCAGGGCGTCCGGATGCCGTCGTGGGAGACGACACGGGAATTCGTCCGGGTCTGCGGTGGCGACGAGGCCGAGTGGAAGGCGCGCTGGCAACGCGTCAAGGACCGCCCGGAAACCGGCGAGCCACCGACCCCGGAGTCCCCGGCACCGGCGCGGCGGAGCTGGTCGACCCGCGCCGTGGTGCTGCTGGCGAGCGTGGCCGGCCTGCTGTGTGCCGCGCTCACGGCCGCGGTCGTCGTCGCGATCACGCCGTCCGTTCCGACCGCGCCGGAACAGCAGCAGGACTCGCCGGGGCCGCTGGTTCCCGGCGACGTCAGCCGATTCGTCGTCGACGTGAACTACCCGGACGGTTCGACCGTCCGGACCGGCGAGAAGTTCACCAAGGTGTGGGAGATCGAGAACGCCGGGACCGTGGCCTGGCACGACCGCTACCTGCAGCGCCGGGAACTGCCGGTCGACCCGGGGGACTGCGTGACCCCGGAACGCACGCCGGTCGGGGACGTGCTGCCCAACGAGCGCGTGAAGATCATGATCCAGGTCACCGCGCCGCCGGTGCCCAAGCAGTGCACCGTGAGCTTCAAGATGGTCGACGGCTCCGGGAAGTCGTTCTTCCCGACCTCCCGGCCGGTGTACCTGTCGGTGAACGTCGTCGGCTCCTGATCCCGCCGACGGCGAGAATCCGTTGGTATCAGGCAGTTTTGCCACCCGTGCCGGGTGTGCGAGATCCCTACGCTCGCAGGTGGAGCGCGCGAATTCGCCGCTCTGTCCCAAAAGTAAGGGGAACCGGTGTACGCACAAGTCGTCTTGTTCGACGGATTCGACCCGCTGGACGTGATCGCGCCGTTCGAGGTGCTGGTCGCGGGCGGAATGGCCACCGGCGGTGAGCTGACGGTGGAGCTGGTGTCGGCCGAAGGGCCTCGTGAGGTCGTCGGCGGCGCGGGCGGGCTGAGCCTGCGCGCCACCGCGGCACTGGACCCGGACCGGGCCGGCATCGTGCTCGTGCCCGGTGCGTCGGGCCCGCTCGAAGACCCCGACGACACGGGTGTCGACACCATCCCCGTCCTGCTGGCGCGGACGCTGGAGACCGAGCTGCCCGGGCTGCTGGGCCGCGCACTGCGGGATCCGGCCGTCCTCGTCGCGACGGTGTGCGGCGGTTCGCTCGTGCTGGGCATGGCGGGGCTCATCGAGGGACGCCACGCCGTCACCCACCACCTGGCCATGGACGCGCTCGCCGCCACCGGCGCGCACGTGGTCGACGCCCGGGTCGTCGACGACGGCGACCTGGTCAGCGCCGGCGGCGTGACCTCCGGCCTCGACCTGGGGCTGTACCTGCTGGAGCGCGAACTCGGCCCCCGTGTCGCCCGGTCGGTGGAACAGCTGTTCGCCTACGAACGCCGTGGCACGGTCTGGCGTGGCGAAGGGCTCGAACCCCGGACCACGTTCGACGCCGTGGCGACTCCGGCGGGTGCGGCATGAACGTGACCGGAAGGTGGCAGCTCGACATCCGCACGCCGATCGGACGGCAGACCGGGACGCTCGAACTCACCGAGACCGAAAGCGGCCTGGCCGGGATGGCGCGCGGCGAGACCGGCGACGTCGCCTTGCGCGACCTCGCACTCGACGGCGACCGGCTGACCTGGGCCCAGTCGATCACCCGCCCGATGAAACTCGATTTGCGGTTCGACGTCCTCGTCACCGGCGACGCGCTGTCCGGGACGGCCAAGGCCGGGCGGCTGCCCGCGTCGAAGGTGACCGGCACCCGGATCTCCGCCCATCCGGAAAGCGCCAGCGGCACATGACCTTCCGGTCACTGTTGCGGGTACTGGGCGAGGCCGTCGTGCTGCCCTTGGCCACGTTCGCGATCCTGAGCGCGGTGGGAGTGCCGGAGGTCTGGGCGCTGGTCGGCTCGGCCACGACGTCGATCCTGATCGTGGCCGGCCGCTACCGCCGGACCGGCACCGTCTCCACGCTCGGGCTGATCATGCTGGCCCGGTTCGCGGCGGGCGTCGTCGTCGCGCTCGGCACCGGGGACGCGACGCTCACCCTCGCCAAGGACCCGGCGTTCACCGCGCTGGTCGCCTGCGGAGCATTCGGCACCCTGTTCGCGGGCCTGCCGCTGACCGCGCGCATCCGCCGGGAACTGGCCGCCGACCCCGCGGCCTTCGACAGGCTGTGGCGCGCCCGCCCCGGCTATCGCCGCGTCCATCGGCGACTGACCGTGCTGTGGGTGGCGGGGCTCCTGCTGGAGTCCGCGGCCGGGTTCGTCATCGTGTACACAGTGGACTTCACCGGCGCGGTCGTGCTCACCCGCCTGCTCGGCCCGCTGGTGCTGATCGTCCTGAGCGCCTGGACCGCCTACCGCGACGCCCGGGGCCTCCTCGCCGGAGGGTCGGCGGGCCCGGCGCCGCGTCCGTCCACATCGGACCCGCTGCCGGGACACGGCTGACGCACCCTGCGACGGTGCCGCGGAACGGGTCCGCTATAGTTCTCCCCGTTGCCGACGGCACGCGCGATTAGCTCAGCGGGAGAGCGCTTCCCTGACACGGAAGAGGTCACTGGTTCAATCCCAGTATCGCGCACGACTCGGGTTTTGCTGTAAAGGGGACGTCGTGGCCGACGTCCCCTTTACCGTACGCGTCGTGCCGTGCTGACCCGGGGGCCGAGCCCCCGGACCCCCACGGTGCGGTAACTCTCGACCCAGCGTGGTTGCCTTTCTGCGAACGGTGGCAAAGACTACAGCTCACCGGCCCCGCAACGCCATAGCGGACTCGCCAGAAGAAACCATTGCTACACCAGCATTCTTGATCCGCCTGCGGCCCAGGGCACAGCGAATGCCCTGGTCACCCGGCTAGCGAACCCGGCCGATCATCGCCTCGCGCCCCGTGAATACCGCGTCATCGCGAGTCGGCATCCACTGCGACTCGCGACGCTCGGGGATATGACACAGGCACTCAACCCTGCGCATCACCATGTGAGCCCACCTCGAACGCCCGGAAGCCGCCGCCGAGCCGATGGAGAGCTACGTCTCCAAGACCATTGCGATGTCCGGCCTCGACAGCACCCCGCTGACAGCAGTCGACCTGCTGGTCTTCATCTACGCCATCGCCCAGGCCTGGTACCTCACGCCGACCGGCCTGCTGCGTGCGGACGGCTCAGATCCCACCGACCCCCGGGCGAATCGCTGACCACCGCGCCTCGATTGTCACCGTGGTCACCCGGTTTGTTCGTTCCGCACGAGTCTGACGTCGACCCCCATTCGAGCAAGACGACGATGGAACCGAGGGCGATATCTCCAGGCTTTCAGAACGTACGGGTTGACCTATGACCCGGCGTTCGCGGTCGCCTCAGCCCACATACTGCAATCGTGAACAGGTCAACGAAGCACTCGACCAGCCCCAAGGGACGCTTGGCACCGCAGTCCCGTACCGCCGAATTCACGCTGCCCGAGGGAGGGGTGGACACGCTCTTGCACACCTTGGCCGGCATCGATTCCGAGCTGCCCGTCTTCGTCTACGAGCGCATCGACCCTCTCACCCGCCAGCCGCTGACCACCTGGATCGGGCTGCGCACCGACGCCACACGCGTGCAGGGCACGGATACAGCCGCAGCGCTGCGGGCAGCGACCGTGGCTGCTCGCGCGGACGGGCCGCACGGCGGCGTGTTCGCATTCCTCGGCTATCCCGGCCCGCACTCCACCGTCCACGGCGACGCGGGCATTCCCGATGCACTGCTGATGCGGCTGATCGACTACCTCACGATCGATCACCGGACCGGTCGTGGCCGGGTGGTGCACACGTCCACCGAACCCGATCCCGAGCGGACGCCAGAGCAGTGGGCCAGCGCCTGCGGCTCGGGAACCGCGACCTCACTCGACCTCACCTCGCACGAGGCGGACTTCCAGTGGACCACGCAAACCTCGGCCGAGCAGTACACCGCCGGCGTACGTGCCTTCCAGCAGCGCGGGGGCGCCAGCGGAGTGGTGCTGTCGGTCCGCGTCGCCAGCGAGCACCGCGCCGAGCCGATGCACAGCTACCGGGTGCTCCGGACGGTCAACCCTTCCACCCGCATGTTCTTCCTCCGGCACGACCAGTTCGCGCTGTGGGGGGCGACGTCGTTGCCGCTGCTGCACCTCAGTGACGGGCACATCACCGCCGAGACCGACGGTGCCACGCATCCCGTCGCGGACGAGGAACACCATTGGCAACCCTCCCCCAAGGAACTGGGCGAGTACGAAGTGGTCGCCGACGCGCTCGTCGAGGACCTCGCGCACGTTGCCGCCCCAGGCACCCTGCAGCTGACCCGTGAACGGGAGCAGCGGGTCTTCTTCGGACTCGGGCACCTCTTCGCCGAGGCCCAGGCCGAACTCGCGCCGGAATGCGACGCGGTCGACGCCGTGCTCGCGATGCACCCGCACGGTGCCACCGTCGGTCATCCGCGTTCCGCCGCACAGACCTTGATCGCCGAACTGGAACAGCTCCCCCGTGGCCCGTTCGCCGGGCTGGTCGGCCTGTTCACCGCCGAGGAGGTGGACGCCACCGCGGTCACCCGCTCGATGTGGACCACTCCACGTGGAAGCGTCACCCAGGCAGGCGCCAAAGTCGTACCCGCCAGTGTCGCCGAGCACGAGTACGCGGAGTCGGTGCTCAAAACGCGCGCACTGCGTGTGACGGCACGCCGGGCTTCCTCATGAACACCGGACCTCACGATGGAGCGACCCCATGATCATCGACCTCACGATGGAACTGCATGAGGGCATCACCGCCTACCCCTCACACGGCCGGTCGGTGCTGTCGCTGTCGCCGGTGATGAAGCACGCCGACTTCCTCGGCACTGGCCGTCGCACCCGCTACGCGGACCTTCCGGTGTCCTTCGAAGTGAGCCAATGGATCCTGAGCGACCAAGCCGGCACGCATATGGATGCGCCCTTCCACGTCGACCCCGCCCACTCCGTGACCATCGAACGGGTGCCGCTGGAGACCGCGTGGGGCCCGGCTGTCTGGCTGGACTGCACGACGGCGGCCACGGAGTCCGGGGCGGTGTCCGCGCAGGCACTACGCGATGCGGCCGACGAGGCCGGGGTCCGTATCGAACGCGGCGACATCCTGGTTCTGCGTACCGGTGCGTCGGATGACGCGGTGTCCGATCCCGCGGGCTACGCAACCACATTCCGCGGGCTGACCCGCGATGCCGCGGAACATCTGCGCGCGGTAGGTGTGCGGTGCCTGGCGATCGACTGTGTCACGATCGAATCGCCGGCGACGGCGGCCACCGCGGACGTGCACACCATCTTGCTGCGGCCCAGCGCGTTGGGGCTGCCCGACTCCGACGTCATCGGCGTCGTGGAGAACCTCGTGCACGTCGACACCATCCCCGTTCACCGGTTTCACTTCGCCGCTTTGCCGTTGCCGTTGCGTGGCGCCGCCGGCAGCCCGGTACGCGCGGTGGCCGTGGTCGAAGGCATCTGAGGCGGCGATGGTGATGCGTTACGGCTATGCGACGGTCGGACTGCCCACTCTCGCCCCGGACGAAGCGATCGAGCATGCCGCCGCGGCGGGCTACGCCGGGCTGGAATGGAAGGTCGGGGAGGCACCGCATGCGGCGGGAAGCTCGGCCGAGCAGTTCCTGCTGGGCAACCGCACCACCATCGCGCTGGACGATCCGGCACAAGGCGCACGGATCGCCCGGCGAAGCGCTGCCGCGGGACTCGCGGTCATCGGTGTCGACCCGTACGTGGCTGTCGGCGATGTGACGACCCTGGACCTGGCCTTGGCCGTCGCCGAAGCGGCCGATGCTCCCCAGGTCCGGCTGCAGGGTCCCCGCTTCGGCGCGGACGGGGCGGGCTACCGGCAATTGTTCGCGAGGTTTCTGGAGTTCCTCAGCGTCGCCGAGCAGCGCGCGCACCGCAGGGGGATACGGCTGGTCGTGGAGATTCACCAGCAGACGATGTTTTCCAGCGCGGCACTGGTCCACCGCCTGGTCACCTATTTCGATCCGGCACACATCGGGGTGATCTACGACGTCGGCAACCTGGTCGTCGAAGGCTATGAAGATCACCGGATCGGCACCGAACTGCTCGGCCCGTACTTGCATCACGTCCATCTGAAAAACGCCCTACACCGTCCCTCCGCAGGCCCAGGGCCCGTTCGAGTACATCGCCCGGTGTGGAGCCCGCTCGACGAAGGCGAAGTGGACGTGCTCGGCGTCTTGGCCCACCTCGACACGATCGGTTATCAGGGGTGGGTGACGATCGAGGACTTTTCGACGCAGCGAACCCCGCTCGCGACATTGCGCCACAACGCGGACGTCCTGCGTGCCTGCAACGCTCCCGGATGGCTCGACCGCGAGGAAGCCTGACACGTGTCTCTCCTCTTGCCGGTCATGAAACCGGACTTTTCCTTTACGAAGAACCGCGTCCCGCCTGGATTCCGACGAGGTAGCCACGGTCGAGATCGTGCTCGCTCAGTGGTGTGCCGGTGAGCTTCAGGCTGTGGCGCACCAGCTCCGAGAACATGGTCGTGGTGGCAGCGGTGTCGCGAGCAAGCCAGATCAGGCACAGCGGCGGAGCCACCACCGCGGGCGCGATCGGACGAAACACCACGTCGAGCCGTCCCGGCAGCACGGCGCTCTCGGGAATGACTGCGACCCCCTGACCCGCTGCCACCATCCCCACCACAGCCTGGACGCCCTGTACTCGCGCCGCGAGCTCGGGCTGGAACCCGGCCGCGGCGCAAGCCAGGTGGAAATACTGCGGGAAACGTTCCTCCAGCGGAGTGAGGATGAATTTCTGGTTGCGCAGCGCGGCGATCGGGACGGACTTCTCGCCGGCCAAGGCGTGGTCTCGCGCCATGATCACGACGGCCTGCTCCATGCCCAGCGGCATGGCCAGCAACGTGCCCGGACCTTGAACGGTCGACAGGGGTGGCCGCCCGAACGCGACATCGGCCACGCCGTCCAGGACGGCCTGGACCGCGTCGGCGGTGCGCTGATACTCCACCGGGTGCGCAACGACCTCGGGATGCTTGCCCCGTAGCGCCCGTAACACCCGGGGCAGGACCGTGGCGAACGACGATGTCAGCGCGGCGATTTCGATCTTTCCGACCTCACCACGCGCCACCCGGCGAGTCTCCAGCCGACTCCGTTCAACGGCGTCCAGCACTGCCCGGGCGTGGTCGGCGAATACTTCCCCGGCCGCGGTGAGTTCGGAGCCACGCGGCCCGCGATCGACCAGCCGCACACACAGTTCCTCCTCGAGCTGTTTGATCTGCTGGGAGAAGGGCGGTTGCCGGATGCCGACCGCCGCGGCCGCCCGACCGAAGTGCCGCAGGTCGGCGAGCGCGAGGAAGTAGGTTAGGTGTCGCAGCTCCACGTCACGCCTCCACTAGTCCGAGCGACCGACAGAAGAGTCTATGCCGCAGCGGGCACGACCGGCGCCCCCTCCTGATTCTCCGCGGAAAGGCCAAATGAGCAGCCACGGTCCGCGCCGCGGTTGCCGATGCGCGGGCATCGTTGCGATCCTGCTGGCGATCTGCTCCTTCGTCTACGCCAACGCCTCCTCGAAGGCTTCGACGGCGTCGGCGGGGGAAAGGCGCGGAACGCCCATCGCCGCGATCCGGTCCCACAGCCCGCCCGCGCCCATGCCGAGTACGACACGGCCGCCGGAAAGCGCCGACAGCGACGTCACGGTTCGTGCGAGCACCGGCGCGGGACGGGTCGGCAGGTTGGTGACGTTGGCGAAGGGATGGTCCGAGAGCGAGATGAGGTCCAGCCGTTCCCGGTCGGCCTGCTGGGCCATGCGCACCAGTTCCGGTCCGTCGGCGACCTCGCTGTGCGCGCCGAAACCGAACACGACTTCCTGAGTGGACATTGGTCAGACCCTTCTTGAGTTCGCACTGCGAACTATATTAGTTCGTAGTGCGAACTGCAAGCGAAAGGTGTGGCCGTTGCCGCCTAGTGTCCGTGCTCCATGAAGACGACCGGGACCTCGTTGTCCAGCACGACGCGGCCGAGCAGCCCGGCGAGCGTCTGGCGCTCGGCGGCGCTGAGCCCCGACGGCAGTTCGTCGACGCGGCGGCAGGTTTCGGCGTAGAACTCTTCCGCGAGCCGCCGGCCTTCCGCGGTGAGGGTGACCCGCACCGCGCGGGAGTCCACCGGATCCGGTTCGCGACGGACCAGGCCGTTGCGCTCGGTGCGGTCCACCAGGCCGGTGAGGCTCGACTTGGCCAGTCCCAGCGTGGCGCCCAGTTCGCTCATGCCGTAGGGCTGCGCCATCAGCACGCACAGCAGCTGTCCCTGCTGGGGTGTGATGCCGTGTTCCCGGCTCGACTCGGCATATACCGCGTTCACCAGGAAGGCCGACCGCACCAGTGCGGTCACCACTCCCATTCGGCCGCCGTCATTCTTCTTGCCCACATCGCGAGCCTAACATTTCGCGCGCTACAGTTCGCAGGACGAACTTCCTGTGCGAGGGTCGCTCCCGGCCCGCCGGACCGGGAGCGACCCGGCGGGGTCAGCCGAGGGCGAGGGCGACCAGCCGGTCGTAGCCGCCGTTGAACACGTCCTGGTCGATCGGGCTGTCGCTGTACTGCCAGAAGGTCCAGATGTCCCAGTCGAAGGGCAGCTGGCCGGGGCCGTCGGCGTAGCGCGCCACCCAGAGCGGGTTGGTGGTCTTGAAGCCCGCCAGGTTGCCGGTGCACTGCGACCACCACGACGTCGCCGTGTAGATGACCGGCCAGACCCCGGTGCGGTTGTGGTACTGGTCGCTGAAGTCCTTGACCCAGCCGATCATGTCCCACTGGCTGTAGCCGTAGCACGCGGAGCCGTTGGGGTTCCATTCGATGTCGAGGGTGCCGGGGAGCGTCTTGCCGTCGGTCGACCAGCCGCCACCGTGATCGACGAAGTAGTCCGCCTGCGCGGCGCCGCCGGACACGTCGGGCCGGGCGAAGTGGTACGAGCCGCGGATCATCCCGACGTCGTAGGAGCCGTTGTACTGCTGCGCGAAGTACGGGTTCGTGTAGTCGGTGCCCTCGGTCGCCTTGACGTAGGCGAAGCGCTTTCCCTGGCCCCACTGGGAGTTCCAGTCCACATTGCCCTGCCAGCCGCTGACGTCGATGCCGTAGACGGCGTCCTCGACGCCGAGGGCCGGCGCGGTGACCCGCCGCGGGCCGGAGCCGGTGCGCTCGTGCGCGCGCACCTGGGAACCCATCGGGTGATCCGCCTGCCGGATCAGCCCGGCGAGCGCGGGAGCCACGCTCGGGTCCAGTCGTGGCCCGGTGGGCTCGGCGGCGTTGGCCGTCCCGGTCGTACTGAGCGCGATCAGGGCGGCCGCGCCGAACAGGGCCTGCCATCTCCGTCGGTGTCCGAACATGATCATCGTCCTTTCGGTCCGCTCGCGGCGACCCCCAGACCCGGTCACCGGGGCATCCGTTGCTGAACGACGCATTCTGACTACGTCAGGTGAATTCATTACCGACGTTTCGGCGGTATGCCCGGTTCCTGGCCGGAACCGGCCAGGAAATGCGGCCGAACGGCCTCACTCACCCGAGGGAGCGGGCCGTTTGCGGACGTGCGGCTGCCCGGGGTGCCGGTGCTGGACGGAGATCTCGCGTGACTGGAGGCGTAACTCGCGTGATCAGGCGGAGATCTCGCGTGTTCAGCGGGGGGATCCGTTTGTCATCGGGATGTCATCGACCGGGATCTACCGTCAGCGGGTGGTGATGGCGGAGGAAACCGGGTCGGGCCGGGTGATCGGCGGGCGGTACCGGCTCGTCGGGACACTGGACTTCGGCGGGATGGGACGGGTGTGGCGGGCGCACGACGAGGTCCTGCGCGCCGACGTCGCGGTCAAGGAGGTCTGGCTGTCCCCGGCGATGACGGCGGACGAGCGACAGGAGCGGCTGGCGAGGGCCGAACGGGAAGCCCGCAACGCCGCCGCGCTGCGGGATCACCCGCACGTCGTCGCGGTCCACGACGTCGTCGTCGAGGAGGACGTCCCGTGGATCGTGATGCGGCTGGTTTCCGGACGGTCCTTGGAGAAACGCCTCGCCGACGGTCCGCTGTCCGCCGAGGAGGCGGTCCGGGTCGCCGGTGATCTGCTCGACGCCCTCGAAGCGGCACACGGCGCCGGGATCGTCCACCGCGACGTCAAACCCGCGAACGTGCTGCTGGCCGAGGACGGGGAAACGCTGCTGGCCGACTTCGGCATCGCGGTGCACCACGCCGACACCACGATCACCGGCACCGGAACGCTCATCGGCTCGGTCGAGTACATGGCGCCCGAACGGCTCAACGGCAAGGACGGCCTCGCCGAAAGCGATCTCTACTCCCTCGGGGTGACGCTGTATCAGGCGGTCGAGGGACTTTCCCCGTTCCGCCGCGGCACCCCGACCGCCACGCTCACCGCGGTCCTGCTGGAGGAGGCCCCACCGCCCGAACATGGCGGCGTGCTCACCACGCTGATCACCCGGCTGCTGGACAAGGACCCCGAGCAGCGGCCGGGCATCGCCGAGGCGCGGGCCCTGCTGACGGCGTCGGCGACGAAGAAGCTCGGCGACCCGGCCGACCGGACCGAAAAGCTCGACAAGCCGGTCAACGAGACCAGGAAGCTCGAAGAGATCGCCGAACCGCCGAAAACGCCGCCGAAGACCACTTCTCCGGTTCTTGTGGGGAGCGCGGTGGCCGGTCTCGTCGTCGTGGGCCTGGTGGTCCTGCTCGTCACGCGGGGTGCCGTCAGCTATGTCGCGTCCAACCTCTTCGGGAAGTCGGCGTCGACCAGCTCCTCCACGAGCGCGACTCCATCCACCACGGAACGCACCACGCCGAGCACCACTCCGTCGCGGTCGCGCACCACGTCCACCACCCGGGAACGGACCACCCCGCGCGCCAAGCCCGCGGATCTCGACAGCGAAGCGGGCGACACCACTCCGCTGACGGCGTCCGCGTTGCTCGCGGACTCGTTCACCGATGACAAGAACGTGCGCTATACCCGGACGAACGGCGGCGTCCGCAACTGCGTCACCGAATATCTGAGCCAGGAGGTGCGGGATCTCCTGCGCCGCTCCGGCTGCGACAAGGCCGTCGCCGGGACGTACCGCGACAGCTCCGGCAAGGTGCTGGTCATGGTGTGGGTCGTCCCGATGAAGAACGACCAGACCGCCAAAACCGCCTACGACGCCTATGATTCCGGCTCCTGGGGCATCATGTGCCCTGGCAGCGGGCCCGGAGCCGAGATCTGCGACGACAACAAGGACACCAGTCGCGCGGTCCGCGGCGGCTACAGCAGGCAGACGCACCGGTACCTGATCAAGTCGAATGCGTTGTACATCAACCTGTCCCGGGACAGCGGTGCCAAACCGGCGCTGGTGTCGGCCGCGAGCGCCGCCGTCGACTCGGCAGGGCCGATGAACCACCCCGGGAACCGATGAGCGCCCAATCCTCTACTGTGGACAGTCAATCGTGGCCGATCAGCACGGGATGACGTCGTTGGCCGCGGACCGGGCGGCAGCGGCCGGTGCCGTAGCAGGGCACGTGTGCCCACACCGTCTTGCCGTCGCGGTGGGGATCCTGCTCGACGCCCCAGGCCGCGGCGAGCCGGTCGACCAGGAGCAGGCCGCGCCCGCGCGGATCCCGGGCCACCGGGAGGGCCATCATCGGCTGCCGGTAGGTGAGGTCGGCGACCTCGATCCGGACGGCGCACGGGGACACCGACCGCCACAGCTGGATGTGCCGCGGCCCACCGCCGTGCTCGAAGGCGTTGGCCACCAGTTCGGTGGCGACCAGCAGCACGTCACCGCGGTGGATCTCGCCGAGACCGGTCAGCTGCCGCGAGGCCCACGCCCGCATTTCGGCCAGCGCGCGAGCCGACGCGTCCCGCAGGTCGAGTACCCACGTGCCCGGAAGGACGTCCTCGGCCACTTCGGTCATGGCGGTACTCCTCTCCGGAGACGTGTTCCTCTCGGCTGAAGAGGCGTGCACAGGGGGTATACCCAGAACGGCGAAAATCAATCCGCGCGGCAACGTCGCCGCGGGCAAGGGCGTGTTCCCTCCGGGGGGCAGGAAAGGGGAACGTCATGCGGAAGACACTGGTAGCCGGGGTGTGCGGCGCCGCGCTGATCGGCGCGGCCCAGCTCGCGACGGCCGAGCCCGCGGCCACCGGGGAGGTCGGGTGGACGCTCCTCCCGCTCGAAGTGGAGCCCGGCGGGCAGATCTACGCGCAGACCTACTTCGGCCAGGGCAACGGCTGTGCGCCGACCACGCCGGTGACCTCGCCGGGCTTCGCCGCGCCGCTCCAGTGGACGATCGGCGGGAACTGGGGCAAGCACGGCGGTTACGGCACTGTCGTGAAGACGCCCGGCAAGTACACCGCGACGTTCACCTGCTACGACGGCAGGGTCGCCTCGAAGACGTTCACCGTCATCGGAACCCCGCCGACTTCGCCACCTGCCACGACGAAACCCGCGCCGCCGAAGACGACCGCCAAACCGCCCAAGACCGGCACGTCCCAAGTCCCGGTGAAGCCGGTGGGAGCACCACAGACCGGCGCCGGCGGCACGGCGGGATGACCTGGTCGTTCACCGGCCGAAGGCGGTCAGGAACCGGTCGCGGAACGCGTCCAGCTGCCACACCGGGGCGCGCGGGCCGGGTTTCAGGCCGTCCTGCCAGCCCCAGCCCGAGATCCGGTCCAGCACGGCCGGGTCCCGGGCGAGGAGGGTGACCGGGACGTCCCGCCCGGCGCCGGCGCCGGTGACCACCGGCGGCTGGTGGTCACCGAGCAGGACGAGGACGAGGTTGTCGTCGCCGTAGGTCCGCACGTAGGAGATCAGGGTGTTCAGCGTGTAGCCGAGGGACTTCCCGTACGCGGCCCGCACCCGGTCCGGATCGGGCCACACGGACTCCGGGGCCTCGCCCTGCGCCGGCATCGGGCCGAAGACCGTGCCGTCGCCGACGGCGTTCCAGTCGACGAGCCGGGGCAGGGGAGTCCACGGCGCGTGGCTCGAGACGAGATCGATCTCGGCCATCACCGGGGTGTGGCCCGGCGCGCGCTCGGCGCGCTGGAAGGCGGAAAGCGTGTACTGGTCGGGCATCGTGGCGTAGGAGAAGCCGGGGCCGCGGTAGCCGACGTCGCGGGCGTCGTAGTACGACTCGAAGCCGTAGAACCTTCCCTCCGGCCAATCGCGGGTGTGCGCGGGCACGTCGTGGACCGTTTTCCAGCCCGCGCGCCCGAAAGCGCGGGTCAAGGTGAGCCGGTCGGTCCCGAGCAGCTGCTCGTAGCGTTGCTGATTGTCGATCCACAGACCGGATTGCAGCGTCGAATGGGCCAGCCAGCTCCCGCCGCCCGTCGTCGACGAGGTGAGAAACGCACTCCTGGCACCGAATCCGGCCGCGCGCAGCCGCTCGGTGCCGTCGTCGAGCATGGCGCCGATCCCGGGCGCGAGCCGAGGATCCTCGAGAGCCACCCGTCCGTAACTCTCGACGAAGGCGAAGACGACGTCCTTGCCGCGCAGCGCGGTGAGCAACCGGTCACCGGGTGTGTCGCGGAACGCGTCGACGCGGACTTCCTCGGCCAGCGGCCGCCGATTCCGGAGATCGGTACGCACCTGGCGGAGGTCGTCGTAGGCCAGCGCGACGGCGCTGCGCGCGGCGACCGGTTCGCCGGGCGCGACCTGCACCCCGGCCAGATCGCACACGATCCAGACGACCCCGAGCACGGCCAGCACCCGGGTCGACGCGGTGCGGCGTCCTGCCACGGCCCGGCTCAGCCGTCGCACCGCCATCGTCACCAGGACCACCATGGCGAGCGCGAGCACCACCACGCCGATCGCCGCGGCGATCGCACCCGGTTTACCGAGACCGCCGGAGAGGAAATCGAGGCCGCCACGCAGGAAAGTCCAGTCGAAGACCGGGTCGAACGGCCGGTCGAGGGCCGCGAAGAAACCCATATCGACGATCTTCACCAGGGTCAGCAGCCCGAGCAGGACGCCCAGCACGGTCGCCACCACCCGCCTCGGCCGCGGCGGGAGGACGAGCAGGACAGCGATCCCGACGAGTCCTTCGACCGGGACACGCACGAACATCGCCGGGGTGAGGTGGCTGATCTCGTTGGGCGCGAGGAGCGCGAACAGGACGAGTACGAAGGCCGACGCCGTGGCCAGCTCTTCGGCCCGAGGAAGGCGTCCTCGGCCGGGCACGCGGAGAAAACGAGACGACGGCAAGACCGCACCTTCCCTCCACGCGGCGATATCGGCCGGGCCCCGGCACCGTCCCGTGCGGCATCGCGGCCCCGAGAGTAACTACGGCGTGGCGCCGTCATCGGTTCACCCCGGCCCCCGACTGTCCACACCGGACATAGGCCGAACGGACGCGCCCGGGCCCGGCGCGCGGTGCCGGGGCACCCGAGAGGTTAGGCTGCGCGGCGTGTTCCGGGCTGTACGAGTCCGGGCGGGTTCCAGCTCGAAGGAAGTAACCATGGCGCAGAAGGTTCTTGTCCAGATGATGGACGACATCGACGGTGGCGAGGCCAGCCAGACCGTTCCGTTCAGTTTGGACGGTGTGCAGTACGAGATCGACCTGTCGGACGACAACGCCGAAAGCCTGCGCGAGGGGCTGGCCCCGTTCCTGGCGGCTTCGCGGCGCGTGGGCGGCCGGAAGGTCCGGCTGGCCGCCGGCCAGTCGGTCGCGGCCGCGACCGCGGCGCCGGCTCCCGTTTCGCAGGCCGACCGGGAGCGCTCCCGCGCGATCCGGGCGTGGGCGCTGGACAACGGCTACGAGGTGTCGGAGCGCGGACGAATCCCGCGCGAGGTCGTCGAGGCGTTCGAGCGGGCGGAGGCCGAGCCGGAGCCGGTGAAGGCGCCGCGCAAGCGGGCTTCCCGGAAGAAGGCGGGCGCCTCCGCGTGACGTCCGGTGGGACGGGCCCCGGCTTCGCGGCCGGGGCCCGTTTCGCTGTACGGGTCCGGCCGCCGGATGTCGATGGTGGTACCCCGGCCAGTCGGGGGGCTGCCTGACCGGAGTACCACCACGGCATCAGAGAGGGGCGGGGCGGCGCCCGGATGACGCCTGGGACATCGATTCACCCAGAAGTGTGAATGGATGTCCGCTGACCTGCGGCGCCACCCGGCTCAGGCAGCCGGGTTGTCCCCGTGGGTGAGGGTCTCCCAGGCGAGGAAGTGGTTGTCGGTCCCGGCGGGCCGGGTGCGGGCCAGCAGCGCGGACGTCTGCGGCATCGGGACGCCGAGCTGGTTGTGGTAGCGGTTGTAGGCGGTTTCGAGAACCGGCCCCAGCCCCTTCTTCACCTTGCCGCCGCACAGCCAGGACGGCACGGCCGCGCCGAGGTCGTACCCGGCGTGGAACTCCAGCGCCGCCACCAGGCGATCGCGCATCTCGCCGAACAGATCGGGCCCGCCCTGCAGCTTCGCCGTCTCGGCGACGTGGCTCGCCGCGACCAGGCCCCAGCCGGTGTGCCCGAAGTCGCGGCACGTCTCCTGGGCGAGGCCGTCGACGAACTTCGTCTGCCCGTGCCAGTACTTGACCAGCGCGTCCCGGTCGTCGGGCATGCCGGGAGCCGCCTTGGGGAGCGCGCCGTCCGAGCTGACGTAGACGTACGCGGGGACGCGGCCCCGCCAGGTGTTCACGGCCTTGTCGTAGGAGGCGCGGTCGTCGAGGAACACCGAGATCCCGACGGCGGCGTCGGTCATGATCAGTTCCCAGTTCCCGTTGGCGTGCGAGCCTTTCAACAGCACCGGGAGGTAGACCTTGCGCAGCATCGTGGCGAACTGGGCCTGTTTCGCCGCGGGCCAGGCCGTCGAGGTCGCGCGGACGAGTTCGCCGGCGCGTGCCCAGGAGACCCCGGCCCAGCCGGTCTGCAGGGGCGCGTTGCTCAGCGAATGCTTCGTGATCGTGGCGGCCCACGCGTCCATGAGCTCGACCGCTTTGGCGGCGTAGGCCTCGTTGCCGGTGAGGTATGCCATCAGCGCGTCCGTGTAGGCCGCGAGGGCGTCGGTCCGTTCGTCGGTGCAGCCGATGTCCGGCTTCGAACTGGGCCCGCACTGCACGTCCGCGATCGGTTTCGGCGTGCGGCTCAGCGAGGCCAGCGGGCTGGCCTTCATCTGCGCGAAAGCGGACTTCCACGGTTCGGCGCCGGCGTCGATCTTCCGGCGGACGAAATCGAGACTCTGCTTGGTGTCGGACACGCCCGGATGTGTGAAGGACGCGGACGCGGCGGCGCGCGCGATCGCCGGCGTGCCGGACGCGGACGTCCGCGTCAGCGCGACGACGCCACCCGCGGCGATCAGCGCGAGTACCGCCGCCCACAGCACGACGTGACCGCGGTGGAACAGGTGCGGACGGGGCTGCCCCATGGACTTCTCCCTCGTGTTGACGTGGTGCGGCGTGGATCGCCAAAATACATCGGATTACTGTCCGGGATCTAGTGCGGGCGATCGTCCTGATCACCGGGATTAAGCGGTAATAGATCAGATGTCTGCCCCGTCCCGAGGTGCGAAGTTCGGGGTGTGGGACAGTCGACCCGACGTGTGTCACCTGCCGCCTCGGGACCGGTCATCGGCTGTGATAGCTTGAAACGAACTGGGGCATCTGTGCGAAAGCTAATGCTGCGCGGTGTCCCGTCGAGGGGCCGGTAGCTCAGTTGGTTAGAGCAGGGGACTCATAATCCCTTGGCCGTCGGTTCGAGCCCGACCCGGCCCACCCTGATATATCAGGCCCTGCTCGAGGATTCTCCCGTTGTTGTGACCTGGGCGTGACCTGTCGGATCGCGCTCCGGGTTCCGTTCGGGCTCCGTTCTCACTGTCGTGCTGATGGCGGGCTTAGGCTAATCGCTTTTCGGGGTGGGCCGGCAGGTGTTCGGTGTGGTGAGCTTTGGCTGTATATAACGAGTTGCGGGGAATAGTGGGTTGTCAACGGTCGTCGTGATCTTCGCGCGTCCGCCGACATACCCCCTTGGCGCGTGTTGTGTTACCCCTGTCCGCTAACTGCTGGACTCGTTCGCGGGCTGATCGACAGGGGACCTGCGCGGTGGGCCGGGGTGTCGGGGAGCCGACCTGGGTGTCGTCACGGTGGGTCCGGGGCCGACGATCGGTCGGTGGTCAGGTAGGCCACCGCCATGAGAGCAGTCCGGATGCGCCACTGCTCCCAGGTCATCCCGTCCGGGGCCGCGTCGATACTGAGCGCGCGGTGCATCGCCGAGGCGGTGATGATACGACTGATGAACCCCAGCTCCGCGTCCGCGTCTTGGAGCCGGACCGCTTCCCGGTGTGGTGCGGCTGCCTCGACCAGCAACCGCCGCAGGGCGGCCAGGCCCTCGGCGCGCTGGTCCGGGACGGGCCGCAGGCGAACCCCGAAGATCTCCGGCAGGAGGCGTCCGCTCTCGGCCATCCAGTCCACAACCGCAGCGGTGTAGGCATTGATCACCGACTCCAGATCGGCCAGCGGGTCCCGGAGTCGAGCGGTGAGCCGGTCCCCGAACCGGGCGAGCATGCGGTCCTTGACGGCGCGCAGGAGCAGTTCCCTGTTCTCGAAGCGGCGGTAAACCGTGCCGACGGAGACCTCGGCGCGGGCAGCGACCGCGCCCATGGTGACCGCGTCGGCGCCGCCTTCGATGAGCAGGTCCTCGGTCGCGGCGAGGAGCTTGGCCTTCGTCTCGCGGCTGCGCCTGCTGCGGGGCCCGCACGCCGACCGTCATGTCATCGGCCGTCCCCACCCTCGACGGGCCGCCTCGGGCTTGAAATGCCCGTCCAAAAAAAATAGAAAGCAGTTCCCGTGAGCAACATTGCGCTTTACACATTCGGCCTGCTCGACCCCGCCATGGAGCTGGCCGCGCTGGACGACCTCTCCAGCCGGGGCGACGAGATCTACAGTGCCGGCGACCACGCCCAGGGGTTCCTCGGCCGAGCCGAGGACGACTATGACGGAGACGCGGTACACGCACCCGGAGAAGATTTCGGGCGCTGGGGATCCTACGTGCTACCCCTGGGTCTTCCGGGCTTGGCGGGTCACGATCCGCACGTCCACATCGCGACATTGAGCCTGTGGCAGGACGTCGAGAGCGCACGTCTGTTCGTCTACAGAGGATTGCACCGCGAGGCTCTGAAACTCAGGTACGACTGGTTCCTGAAGGGGTCCTGGCCGGGGCATGTTCTCTGGAACGTCGAGGACGGCTCGGTGCCCCGCTGGTCGGACGGCGTAGCCAGACTCGAGGCTCTTGCCCGGGACGGAGAGTCCGCACAGCGCTTTACCTTCGGCTCGCGATGGGCCGAGCATGACGGCGCAGCGAGGTCAATGGGCTGCCAATGGAATCCGCCGACCAGGGCGAACGCGGGCACGGGGTGGACAAGATCCCGCGCTATCTGTTGCCTGATCCCAGGCGTGAAGGCGACGTGCGCAGGCTAGTCTGCGAGGCGCGCTGTCGTCCGAGCAGGTGACACAGCCGGCCGGCCTGACCGGAGAACCTTCCACGCGAGCAGCGGCGACGAGGATCAATTCCCACGCCCGCTTCTCGGCATTTCCGGACGTTTAGTCGCCGTCGCTATTGATCGCTCCGCGCGGTGGATCTGGAACGTGTTCTCTTGGTGGATCACCTGTTTCCGGCGGGCCCACGACGGGCAACGTGGTGGTCCCTTCATGATCTCCGGGTGTGCGGGCTTGGGGTCTCCGGGTTGGCGGATGCCGCCACCCGAGTGGGAAGCCGTAGTCCTGATCAGCTGCGCGCTTGCCGAACAGTGCATATAGGACACTATGAGTTCTGCTCGCCGCCAATCACCGCGAAGCGGGGATGCTTCCCGTCGGCGTGCGACATTCGCGTAGTCGCTTGTAAAGTCGGCGCTATGGCCTCTCCCGATGCTGACCCCGTGCGCACAGTCCTGCCGACCGAGGCGGAAAAGCTGCCGGCGGCGTTCATGGATGCTTTCAATAGCGGTGACGCCGAGCGTGTCGCCAGCTTCTACAGTGCATCCGCGGTGCTCGTGCCCAGCCACGATCACCCGGTCGCCGGTAACGACCTGCTCGCCGCCAACCAGGGCTTCCTCGACTTCCGGCTTCCCATCGACATTCGGCTCCGGCACGCCTACGTCGCAGGCGACATCGCTCTCCTCATTACCAACTGGTCCCTGCGCGGCACCGCACCCAATGGTGAAACCGTCGATCTCTCCGGCACGGCGACGGATGTCGCCCAGCGAGGTACCGACGGATACTGGCGCCTCGTCATCGACAGCCCCTTCGGCACCCAGGAAGAACTGCCGTGACCGGCAGGCAATCAGCGAGGGACTCCCTGCAGGGGTGCTGAGCATCATCGCCGGCTGCTGACGGCGCAGGGAGTTGACGATGCACGACGCTCCGCCGGCAGCGGGTCGGGATCGGCGGTTGTGGTGTCGTGCCTGGCCGGTCAGACACTGATCACGTCGCCGGGGACGTCACCGTCGAGGCGGCCGGTCACCGGCCGCACGGTGGCCGTATCGGGGGCGACATACCGATCCTGACGAGGATCGAATCGGGTGCCCGGCGCCAGCACGTGGTGGGGCGCGTCGACGGCTCGGCGGCAGCCCCGATGAACGGGGCCAGACGATCACATGCGGCAGGGATCAGGCACGATCGCGCAGCGGGCACGGCTGTCGGTGGGGTACCGAAGTGCTTCAGCGTATTGCGTGCACCGAAGGCGTCCTTCGGCACTCCCGCCTCCAACGCTGGTTGACTCTTGTTCATTACATTTGTAATGTAAGCGCGTCCGGGGGTGCGCGGAAGGAGACCGCATGGCGAGCCGGAAGGGGCAGCGAGCGCCCGCGGAGATGAAGCGCGCGCTGCAGCGCGCCGCCGTCGAAGTCGTCGCGCGCGAAGGGATTCGCGGGCTGACCTATCGCGCGGTCGCCGGTGCGGCCGGGGTCACCACGGGCGCGGTGCAGCATCACTTCTCGTCCATCGACGACCTGCTGCGCTCGTCGCTCGACTGGGTGCTCGAGGAGAGCGCCGAAAACGGTCTCCTCGGCGCGCGGGCGGGGATCTTCGCGGGCGGGCCGGACGTGCGGAAGCGCTTCGCAGAGAGCGCCGACATCCAGATCTTCCAGTACCGGCTGGTCGTCGAGTCGGCCGGCCGGGCGGAGCTGCGGCCGGGGGTGCAACGGCTGTACGAGAGCTACTTCGGCGCGGTGGCGAAGGATCTCGCCTCCATCGGGGCCCCGCCGGGCGACGGGCTCACTTCGCTCGTCTACTACGCGCTCGACGGGATGTTCCTGCATCAGGTCGCCGACCCCGGGGCCGACCCCGGTGCGGCACTCGACGCGCTGCGCGCGCTGCTGAAGGCGAGCGGCGCCGCGAAAACGTCCATCGTGGACACCTGACCTCTCGCCGCCGCTGTTCGCCAATGACCCGCGTGTCCACTGTCGACACGGGGGCATTGATCATTTCCTTGTACTGCAACGGAAAACCCCGGGTAACGAGACGAATTCGCCGCGGCCTGGGTGTTGACTTCATCAACACTTGAGTTCAGACTCGGCGCATCGAGGTGCCACGCTCCAGCGCACCCGATCGCGTTCCCCGGCCACCACGGCCCGAATCTCCGCTGTGAAAGGCGTTCCGATGTCAGACACCGCTGTCGCGACCCTGCTGATCGAGGGGAGCTGGGCTGCCGCGCCCTCGGCTTTCGACGTTGTCGACCCCGCGAGTCTCGAGGTGATCGGCCAGGCCTCGGACGCCGGCCCCGAGCACGCTCGTTCCGCCGTCGACGCGGCCTCCGCGGCCTTCCGCGGGTGGGCCGAAACGGATCCGGAGACGCGCGGCGGCTACCTGCGTGCCGGGGCGGCCTCCATCCGCGCCGGTCGTGACGAACTTGCCCGCTTGCTCAGCCAGGAAAACGGAAAGCCGCTGGCCGAAGCGGCGGGCGAGCTGGCGGGCGCCGCGCGCATGCTGGAGTGGGCCGCGGAGGAGGGCCGCCGCGCCAACGGGCGGGTGACCCCGGCGAACGCGGCGGGTCCCGGCCTGGTGCTGCGTAGCCCGGTGGGCCCGGTACTGGCCATCACGCCGTGGAACTTCCCGGCCAGCATGCTCATCCGCAAGGTCGGGCTCGCGCTGGCTGCGGGATGCACCGTGATCGCGAAACCCGCCGAGCAGACGCCGCTCATCGCCACCGCGCTGCTCCGGATCCTGCAGGAGACCGGCCTGCCCGCGGGCGTGCTCCAGTCGCTGACCACGACCCGGCCCGCGGAACTGGTCGATACCCTGCTCGCCGACCGCCGGTTGCGGAAGGTGAGCTTCACCGGGTCGACGGAGGTCGGCCTGGGACTGTTGCGCCGCACCGGTTCCGTGCTGCGCCGGACGTCGCTGGAGATGGGCGGCCATTCCCCGGCGATCGTCTTCGGGGACGCCGATCTCGAAGCCGCCGCAGCCGGTGTCGTGACCGCGAAGTTCTTCAATGCCGGTCAGAGCTGCACCGCGGTGAACCGGCTGTACGTGCACGAGAGCGTCCGCGACGACCTTCTGGCGTTGATCGAAAAGAAGACGGCGGCACTACGGCTCGGCCGCGGGGACACCGACGGCGTCGCGATAGGACCGTTGATCGATGAGGCAGGGCTCGCGAAGGTTGAGCGTCAGGTCGCCGACGCCGTCGAGAAGGGCGCCCGGGTACTCGTCGGCGGAAGCCGTTGGGAGCCCGAGGATTCGGCTCTGCGAGGCCATTTCTTCCAGCCGACCGTCCTCGTCGACGTCACTCCCGACATGCTGATCGCCCAGGAAGAGACGTTCGGTCCCGCGCTGGCCGTGTCGACGTTCTCGGACGACGAAGAAGCCGTCGCTCTCGCCAACGCGACGGAATACGGCTTGGCCGCGTACGTGTTCGGCTCCGACCTCCGGCGCATCTGGCGTGTCCTCGAACGGCTCGACTTCGGCGTGATCGGTGTGAACGACCCCGCCCCGGTCCGTCCGGAACTCCCGTTCGGCGGGCAGAAGAACTCCGGCCAGGAACGCGAAGGCGGCAGTGAGGGCATCGAGGCCTACACCGAGGCCAAGGCCGTCGCGCTGCGTTTCTGAACCGCCCGCTTCCGAACCGTCCACATCGGAAAGGACCTCGATGACCAGCACACTGTCCACAACGGAGCTGTCCGAACTGGACCGGAAAACCCTGGTGCACCCGCACACCGTGATCGGCGCGCCCGATGAGCCGCTCGTCCTCGACCGCGGCGAAGGCGCCCTGCTCTGGGACACCGACGGCCGCCAGTACATCGACGGCACCTGCGGTCTGTGGCAGTGCCCGGTCGGACACGGGCGCGCCGAACTCGCCGCCGTAGCCGCCGAGCAGATCGGCAGGCTGGAGTTCTTCTCGTCCTTCGGGGACTACTCCAACGCCCCGGCGATCCGGCTCGCCGACCGGCTGCTGAAGCTCGCCCCCGAAGGGCTCGAACGCGTCTTCCTCACCAACGGCGGCTCCGAAGGCAACGAGACCGCGATCAAGCTCGCCCGCCTCGCCCACCACCACGCGGGTTCGCCGGAGCGCACGGTGATCCTCGCCCGCACCGGCGGCTACCACGGCATGGGCGGCGGATCCCTTGCCGCGACGGGCATCGACGGCCTGCGCGCGGGGTTCGGCCCGCTGCTGCCGGACGTCGAATGGCTGGGCAAACCGCACGGCATCGAGCACGGCCCGGACGCCACCGACGTCCTCGTCGCCGAGCTGGAACGGCGCATCGAGGAGATCGGCGCGCACCGCATCGCCGCGTTCATCGGCGAACCCGTCCTCGGCGTCGGCGGCATGGTCCCGCCGCCGGAGGGCTACTGGCCGCGGGTACAGGAAGTGTTGCGGCGGCACGGAATCCTGCTCATCGTCGACGAGATCGTGACCGCCTTCGGCCGGACCGGGCACTGGTTCGGCAGCGACCACTTCGGCATCGAACCCGACATGATCGTGCTCGCGAAGGGCATCACGAGCGGCTACATCCCGATGGGCGCGGTGCTGATCGGGCGCCGGGTGCTGGACCTGGCCGACGGCGCCACGTTCCTGCACGGGTTCACCTACAACGGCCATCCGGTCGGAGCGGCGGTGGCGCTGGCCAACATCGACATCATCGAGCGGGAAAACCTCCCCGAGCGCGCCCGCGTCCTCGGCGCGCGTCTCCGGGAACGGCTCGACCCGCTCACGAAACTCCCGCACGTGCGCGAGGTGCGCGGGGTCGGACTGATGCTCGGCATCGAGTTCGACGGCGTGCCCACCGCGTCCGTCCAGTCCGGCTGCCGCGCGGACGGCGTCGTGGTGCGCGCGTCGGGCGCCAGCATCGTGCTCTCGCCGCCGCTGGTGATCACCGAGGAGCAGCTCGACACCCTCGCCGACGTCCTGTGCCGTCACGTCGCGGCCGCCGCGGGCTGAGGAGGCATCGTGCGACGCCGGATACCAACGCTGTTGTCCGCGGCGACGATCCTCCTGGCCGCCGGATGCGCCGTCTCCGAGGGCGGCGCGAACTCCCTCGTTTTCGTCTCCTACGGCCAGGGCGCCTACCAGGCGGGCCAGCGCTCGGCCTGGTTGAACCCGTACACGGAGAAGACCGGCACCACGGTCACGATCGACGGCCCGTCCAGCATGGCCAAGCTCAAGGCGATGGTCGAGGCGGGCAAGGTCACCTGGGACGTCGTCGACACCGAGGCGTCGTCGGCGGCCCAGGCGTGCGGCACCCTGGTCGAGCCGGTCGACATGGGACCGCTGGCCGCGGCGTTCCCCCGGGACACGCTGACGCCCTGCGGCATCCCGGACGCGTTCTTCGGCATGACGCTGATGTACAACGCGAACGTCTACGGCGATCATCCGCCGTCGCGGCTGGCCGATTTCTTCGACCCCGCCAAGTTTCCCGGGCGGCGGATCATCTACGGAAACGACCCGAGCGTCGGCACGCTGGAGGCGGCGCTGCTCGCCGATGGCGTCCCGAAGGACCGGCTCTATCCGCTCGACGTGCCGCGCGCGCTGGCGATGTACGACCGCATCCGGCCCGAGCTGTCGATCAGCGACACCTACGGCGATCAGCAGCAGCGCATGGCCGGGGGACAGGCGGATCTGGCGCTCATCGTCAGTGCCCGCGCCTATTCACTGCTGAAGACCGGGGCCACCAACTGGAAGGTGGTCTCCGGCGTGCCGATCCCGGTCACCTGGGATGTTTTGGTGGTACCCAAGGGATCCCGCCGGGCGGAGGAGGCAAAGCAGCTGATCCGCTACGCCGCCGAGCCCGCGCAATCGGCGGCGTTCGCCGAGCGGGCCGGGGTGGGTCCCGCGAACTCCGCGGCGAAACCCCGCTACCCGGAAATCGCCCGTGCTCTGGACATCTGGGGGGACGACAAGGAGGACCTGCGCGTGCTCAGCGATGTGAAGTGGTGGGCGGCCAACCGGACCAGGGTCGTGAAGACCTGGTCGGACTGGAAAACCGGATGACCGCCGTGGTACCGGGGAGAGCGACCCGCCGCGTCGCCGCGTCCTGGTTGTTGTTTCCCGCGGCGGCGGTCCTGCTGGTGTTCTTCTGTTACCCGCTGGCCGTGATCCTGTGGCGCAGTTTTTCGGAGCCCGGCTTCGGCGTCGCCAACTACCTGGCCGTGCTCGGCGACAAGGTGCAGATCCGCGTCGTGCTCCGGACCCTGCGGACGGCGTTGATCATCACCGCCGCGACGCTGGTCATCGCCTATCCCTACGCCTACGCGATGAGCCGCGTGGGCAGGCGGGCCCGCGGTCTGCTGACGCTGCTGGTGCTGATGCCGTTCTGGACCAGCGTCATGGCCCGCAACTTCGCCTGGTACGTACTGGAACAGCGGGGCGGGGTGATCGAAAAGCTCTTCGGCGCCGTCGGGATTCATGGCGTGAGCCTGCTCGGTTCGGTGGCGGGGGTGACCGTCGCGATGGTGCAGGTGATGCTGCCGTTCATGGTGCTGCCGCTGCAGAACACCATGCTCGGCATCGATCGCAGCCTGCTCCACGCGGCTCGCAGTCTCGGCGCACGCGGGCCCGTCGCGTTCCTGCGGGTGTATCTGCCGCTGTCGATGCCCGGTGTGCTCGCGGGGGTTTCGGTGGTGTTCATCATGTCGCTGGGCTTCTACCTCACCCCGGCACTGCTCGGCACACCGCAGCAGGCGCTGGCCGCGCAGGTGATCGGCACCAGGGTCAACGATCTGCTCGACTTCGCGGGCGCCGGCGCGCTGGGCGCGATCCTGCTCGTGCTCACGTTGATCGTGCTCGCGGTGATCAGCCGGATCGCCGCGCCGCTCGGCGCCAGCATGACGGGAGGTACGGACCGTGGCTGACTCCGTCACCCGCGTCGCCCGCAAGGAACGCACTCTCGGCGTCGGGCTGCGGATCTGGGTCGTGCTCGTCGGGTTCGTCCTGATCGCGCCGACGCTCGTGGTCATCCCGATGAGTTTCGGTGCGGGCTCGACCTTCCAGTTCCCGCCGGATGGCTGGTCGCTCCGCTGGTACGGCGAGTTCTTCGGCAGCAAGCAGTGGCTGGCGTCGCTGGCCAACTCCGTCCAGGTGGCACTGCTGGCGGCCGCGCTCGCGACCGTGTTCGGCGTCGCGGCGGCGTTCGGGCTCGACCGGGCCCGCTTCCGCGGCCGCGGGGCCGTCCGGCAGCTGCTGATGGCGCCGATGATCCTGCCAGGGATCGTCGTGGCGGTCGCGATCTACGGGGTTTTCCTGCGGTGGCAGCTGAACGGCACCATGCTCGGGTTCGTGCTGGCCCACACGGTGCTCGGCGTGCCGTTCGTGATCACCTCCGTGCAGACCAGCCTCGCCGGCTACGACCCCGTCATGGAGCGGGCGGCCGCCAGCCTCGGCGCAAACCGGTTCACGACGGTGCGGAAGGTGGTCCTGCCACTCGTCGCGCCCGGCGTGATGTCCGGTTTCGTGTTCGCCTTCGCCACTTCGTTCGACGAGGTGGTCATCGCCCTCTTCCTGCAGACACCGGACATCAAGACGCTGCCGGTGAAGATGTACGAGTCGATCGTGCTGGAGATCGACCCGACCATCGCCGCCGCGTCCAGTCTCATCGTCGTGTTCACGACGGTCCTGTTGCTCGTGCCCCAGTTCCTTCGCCGACGGAGCCACCATGACTGACGATCACCGTTTTGACGAACGCCGCTTTGACGAACGCCGCTTTGACGAACGCAGCGGGATCACCACCGCGCACGTGACCAAGGCCTATCCCGGCGTCGACCGTCCGGCGGTGGACGACGTGTCGCTGCACATCGCGGACGGCGAGTTCATGACCTTCCTGGGCCCGTCCGGTTCCGGGAAGACCACGATGCTGTCGATGATCGCCGGGTTCACCCCGCTCACCGCCGGGTCGATCACCGTCGACGGCCGCGAGATCTCGCGCCTCAAACCCCACCGGCGTGACCTCGGCGTGGTGTTCCAGCAGTACGCGCTCTTCCCGCACATGACCGTGTCCCGCAATGTCGCGTTTGGACTTGCCCGCCGCGGACGGCCGCGTGCCGAGATCGAGCAGCGGGTAGCCGACGCGCTGGAGATGGTCGGGTTGTCCGCGGTCGGTGACCGCTTTCCCCGTCAGCTCTCCGGCGGGCAGCAGCAGCGGGTGGCGCTCGCCCGCGCCGTGGTCTACGAGCCGAGGGCGCTGCTGATGGACGAACCGCTGGGAGCGCTGGACAAGAAGCTCCGCGACCAGCTCCAGCGGGAGATCGCGCGGATGCACCGGCAGCTCGGCATGACGTTCCTGTTCGTGACCCACGACCAGCAGGAGGCGCTGACGCTTTCGGATCGGATCACGGTCTTCAACGAGGGCCGCGTCGAACAGGTCGGCACCCCGGAAGATCTTTACGAGCGGCCGGAAACGCTCTTCGTCGCGCAGTTCATCGGCGAGTCCAACGCGCTGCGCTTCACGCCGGGAGAGGTGACGATCGTGCGTCCGGAACGCGTGACTTTGTATGCGGAGAGCCAGGTTCCGGCCGGGCACCAGCGTGCCGGCGCGGTGATCACCGACGTCGTCTACGTCGGCGACCACAGCCGGGTCTGGCTCCGCTACGGCGACGGCACCAGGGGGTGCGCGATCCTCCCCGCCGGTGCGGTCCACGAACACCGGCCCGGCGCCGACGTCGTGGTGGCCTGGCATCCCGAACACCAGGCCGTCGTCCCGGACGCGGGTCTTGCCGGAAGCGTCGCGTCATGACCGATCTGCTGT
This sequence comes from Amycolatopsis sp. NPDC059027, assembly GCF_042739735.1. Classification (NCBI taxonomy): domain Bacteria; kingdom Bacillati; phylum Actinomycetota; class Actinomycetes; order Pseudonocardiales; family Pseudonocardiaceae; genus Amycolatopsis; species Amycolatopsis sp. NPDC059027. The sequence continues at coordinate 114,908 of NZ_JBHYIK010000025.1, forward strand.
TGCGGGGCGGCATCGTCCGCACTTTCGACGGTCCCGGCGTCGTGAGCGCGGTGCTGATCCGCGATGGTGTCGTCCACGCCGTCGGGGACGACGAGACGGTGTCCGCGGCCGCGAACTCCGGCGCCCGAGTGGTTGAGCTGCAAGGGAAAACGGTCGTCCCCGGGATCAACGACGCGCATCTGCATCTGGCCTGGCACGCGCTGAGCGGTCCGGAGTTCTGCGTGGACCTCTCGGCTGCCGGTGACTTGGCCGCGGTCGCTTCGGCGCTGGCCACCGCGCCGGACGGCGAGTGGATTGCCGGCCGCGGCTGGCGGGAGACGACCATCGCGGAGTTCGCGGCGGGATGCGCGGTTCCGTCCCGTTCCTGGCTGGACGAGGTCACCGGCGATCGCCCGGCCGTGCTCCACCACGCCTCGTCGCATTCGGTGTGGGTCAACAGCGCCGCGCTGCGACGGGCCGGGATCACCGCCGCCACACCGGATCCGCCCGCCGGGGAGATCGTGCGCGACGAGCACGGCGAACCGACCGGGCTGCTCGTGGAAAGCGCGCAGGACCTCGTAGCGCGACTGATTCCACGGCCCGGCAGGGAAGAGCGGCTCGACGTGATCGTCCGCGCGATGCGGCGTCTCAACGGGCTCGGCGTCACCAGCGTGACGGATCCGATCGTGACGCCCGAGCTGTGGCGGGACTACCAGGACCTGCACGCCGCGGGCAGGCTGACCGTGCGGGTCAACGCGCTCCTGCACTGGGACTGGCCTTCTCCGACCACTTCGGCCGCGAGCCTGCGCCGTGCACTGGAAAGCGCGTCGTTCGGCGGTGACGACCTGTTGCGCGCCGGGGGCATCAAACTGTTCGCCGACGGCGTGCCGACCCATTGCACGGCGTGGATGCACCAGCCCTACCCGGACGGCAGCCACGGCGATCTGGTCACCGTGGGGGACAGCACCGAGTCCAGAGTGGACGAACTGCGCGCGCTCGTCGCGGCGGCACAACGGAAACGCGTCCAAGCGCAGGTGCACGTGACCGGCGATCGCGCCGCCGACGCCGTGGTGGACGCGATCGAGGCCGCGGCCGCCGCCGACCCGTGGCCGGAGGCACGACATGTGCTGATCCACGGCACGTTCCTCTCGCCCGCGGTCCACGAACGGTTGGCACGGCACGGAATCGGCGTCATCACCAGCTCGCTCATGCGCACCTACAGCGGCCCATCGATGGTGCGCACCGTCGGCGAAGCGCAATGGGCACGGGCCTTCCCTGCGCGTGCCCTGCTGGACCACGGAGTGTCCACTGCAGACAGTTCGGACGCCCCAGTCACCCAGCCCGACTGGCGGCGCGGCGTCGCCACCTTCACCGGCGCTCCCGGCCCCAACCCCTTCGGACCCCCGGCGCCCGCCGACCGGCTGAGCCGGGAAGAGGCGCTGCGCCTGTGGACGTCGGGGCCCGCCTGGATGGAGAACGCCGACGGCGTCAAGGGGACGCTGGCCCCCGGACGGCTGGCCGACCTGGCCGTGCTCGACGCCGATCCCGTCACCGCCTCCGCCTCCGAACTTCTGAACCTGCGGTCGGTACTGACCATCGTCGGCGGCCGCGTAGTGGTGGGCTGAAGGGGACTTTCCTCGCACCGGATGAGCTGAAGGGGACTTTCCTCGCATGTAACGAGACGAAAGTCCCCTTCAGCTCTTCGGGACGGTCGCGGTCCAGCCGTCTTCGAGCAGGGCGAAGATCGTCTGGACGTCGCGTTCCGGCTTGGGGCGCCGGTAGACGATGTCGCCCGCTTCGAGCGCGAACCGCGCCAGTGCCGTGCAGACGACGTCGTCCGCGGGCGCGCCGAGGTCCTCGGCGATGGCGCGTGCCAGCGCGGTCTCGTGGCGTAACCACATGTGGCGGCTGTATTCCAGCAATGCCGGGGTTTCCTCCACCATCCGGAGGAACGCGGCGACTTCCGCGTTCCCGTCGGCCGTGGGCGCCCCGTGCCGGCAGTTATCGCACAGGGCGGCCGGGATCGACTGCCCGGCGGGCCGATCGCGGACCGCCGCGACGAGCGCGGCCTCGATGTCGTCTTCGAGGTCGAAGACCAGGGCTTCCTTGCGGGGGAAGTGTTTGAACAACGTGGTCACGGCCACGTCCGCGGCGTCGGCGACCTCCTTGACGCTGACGTTGTCGTAGCCGCGCTCGAGGAACAGCTTCAACGCGGCGTCGGCCAGTGCCTGGCGGGTCTGGGCCTTCTTCCGCTCCCGGCGGCCGATCGGTTCGTTCACCCGCTCACTCTAACCCAACGCGCAGCGAAGTCAAAAAGCTAGTGATTGCACTTTTGAAGTGAGTGTGGTCTTCTGAGGGCATGGACACCACCACTCGTATCGCCGTCGTCGGCGCGGGGCTGGGCGGCCTCGCCTGCGCCCGCGGCCTCCAGCTCCACGGCAGGTCCGTCACCGTCTTCGAACGGGAGCCGTCACGGCACGCCCGTTCGCAGGGCGGGACCCTGGACCTGCACGCCGACACCGGCCAGGCCGCCCTGCGCGCCGCGGGCCTGTTCGACCGGTTCCACGCGCTGGCCCGGCCCGAAGGCCAGGAGCAGCGCACACTCGACCCGGTCACGACCGAACTGCTGCGTCACGACCAGCCCGCCGAAACCGACGACTACGCGCCCGAAATCGACCGCGGCCAGCTGCGGGACATGTTTCTCGACTCGCTCGCCGAAGGCACTGTCCACTGGGGACACACCGTCACCGGGGTCGAGGCGCTGGGCGACGGCACCGCCGGACTCCTCTTCGCCGACGGCACTACGCAGGACTTCGATCTGGTCGTCGGGGCGGACGGCGCCTGGTCCCGGATCCGTCCGGCGGTTTCCGCCGCGACGCCCGCGTACACCGGCAACACCCTCGTCGAGACGTACCTCGACGACGTCGACACCCGGCACCCCGCGCTGGCGCGGCTGGTCGGGAACGGGACCATGGTCGCGAGTTCAGGCGGCCAGGCATTGATCGCCCAGCGCAACAGCGGCGGTCACGTCCGCGTCTACGCCGATCTGGCGGTTCCGGTGGACTGGCACGTCACCGCTGGTCTGGATCTCGGCGACGCCGAGGCCGTGCGCGCGTACCTGCTGCGTGTCTTCGACGGCTGGCACGACGATCTGCTCGGCCTGCTGCGCGAGAGCGAGGGCGGGTTCGCCAACCGGCCCCTGCATGTGCTCCCGGTCGGGCACACCTGGGCGCACGTACCCGGGATCACCCTGCTCGGCGACGCCGCGCACCTCATGCCGCCGGTCGGCGTCGGGGCCAATCTCGCCATGCTCGACGGCACGGCCCTCGCGGACGCGATCGCCACGCACACCGACCTCGATGACGCCGTCCGCGCCTACGAGAGCGTCATGATCCCGCGCTCTGCCGCGGCCGCTCAGGCCGCCGCCGAACTGATGGAGGTACTGGGGGAGGACGCGCCCGTCGACGTGGACGCGATCCGCAGGCAGCTCAACGACCGGATCCTGAACGCGCGGTGACGGACGGGCCGAGGGTGTTCTCCCGCAGCGCGGACGCGGGAATACCGAGCAGGAGGATGACGCCGCCCAGCACGACGACCCCGGCGCTGATCTGCAGGCCGAGGTCCAAGGAACCGGTGGTCGTTTTGATCCAGCCCAGTAACGCCGGGCTGGTGGCCGCGGCGAGCGAACCCATCGTCGTCACCATGGCGATGCCGCTGTGCGCCGCCCGGGGGGGGGGGGGGTTGGGGGGGGGGGAGAAGAAACAACAAGGTGGGGTTTGAAAAAGATACGCGGGCGCCGAAAA
>NZ_JBHYIK010000026.1:0-8169 GCF_042739735.1 Amycolatopsis sp. NPDC059027
CGCGGCGCGGCACGGGCTCGGCGCCGCCGACCGCTTCTCTTAGCGCAGTGCTTAACGTCAGGACGCCGGGAAGATCACCACGCGCCGCTTCGGGTCTTCACCCTCGCTCTCGCTCGTGACACCCGAAACCGTCGCGACGGCGTCGTGCACGACCTTGCGCTCGAACGGGCTCATCGGCTGCAGCCGGACGCGTTCACCGCTCGACAGCACAGTCTCCGCCGTCGACCGGCCGAGCTCACGAAGCTCCTCGCGACGGTCCGCGCGCCATCCCGCGATGTCGAGCATCAACCGGCTCCGCGATCCGGTCTCCTGCTGAACGGCGAGCCGCGTCAGCTCCTGGAGTGCCTCGAGGACCGTGCCCCGCGGTCCGACGAGCTTCTCCAGATCCTCACCGCCGTCGATGCTGACGATGGCCCGGCCGGCTTCCACGTCGAGGTCGATGTCCCCGTCGTAGTCCAACAGGTCCAGCAACCGCTCCAGGTAGTCACCGGCGATGTCGCCCTCCCGCACGAGGACGTCGTCGTCAGCACCTCCCGGCTGCTGCCCGGCGTTCTCCGGTTCCCCGGTCGCCGCGTCGTCCTTATCGGCGTCGATCGTGTCGATCGTCTCCGACATCATTCGTCTCCTCTCCGAACCGGCTCGGCGTCAGCGACGCTTCCGGCCCGACTTCCTGGTCGAGTCTTTGATGAGGCCCGGCACACCCGTGCCGTTGTCCTTCGAGCCGTTGGTGCTCCCGGCTTCCTCGGAGGTGGATTCCGTGTCCGGCTTCGGCGCCGGCTCGGCCGACTTGCCGCTGTCGCTCCCGGCGCCGGTCTGCGCGAAGCCGTGCGGGGAGCCGGCCTTGGTGACCTTCTTCTGGCCGCCGCTGTTGTTCGACTGGTTCTTCTTCTGCTGGACCGGCTTCTGGCCCGGACGGGGGGCGGTCGGCTTCTGGCCCGGCTTCGGGCCGAGCGACGCGCGCTTCTCCTTGGCCTCGGCCTTGCGCTGCTCCTCTTCCTTGTCGATCCGCGTGTAGACGAGGCGCTGCTGCATCAGCGTCCAGCCGTTGTTGGCCAACCAGTAGAAGAGGAGGCCGAGCGGGAACATCCCACCGAAGACGACGACACCGAGCGGGAAGACGTACATCGTCAGCTTGTTCATGATCGCGGTCTGCGGAGTCGCCGACTCCGGGTTCTGGCGGGAGACCGAGTGCCGCGCGGTGAGGTGGGTGGCGATACCCGCGACGATCATCAGCGGAACGGCGACGGGCGCGACGCTCCAGTGCCAGCCCACGGTCGTGGCGCCGCCGTTGATGACGCCGACACCGTTGTAGATGGCCTCACCGAGGTTGACACCGAACAGCTTCGCGCTGACATACGAGTGGACGTCGGCCTGGCTGAAGAAGTAGTTCTCGGTCTTCGGGCCGCCACCGGGCGGCGGGAAGGTGAACGCGCGCAGCACGTGGTTCAGGCCGATGAAGACCGGAATCTGCAGCAGCATCGGCAGGCAGCTGCCGAGCGGGTTGACGCCGTGCTCCTTCTGGAGCTTCTGCATCTCCATCGCCTGGCGCTGCCGGTCGTTCGCGTACTTCTTCTGGATCTTCTTCATCTCCGGCGCGAAGTCCTGCATGCGCTTCATCGACCGGACCTGGTTCACGAACGGCTTGAACATGATGCCGCGGACGGTGAACGTCAGGAAGATGATGCCGAGGATCCAGGAAATCGCCGTGGCTTCCCCGAAGACGAACCCGAAGACCTTGTGCCAACACCACAAGATGAAGGACACGGGGTAGTAGATGAAGTCGAGCACTGAGCTACTCCTCGATCGGTGTTTCAGGTCTGCGGTATCGCCACGAGAACGTCTCGGGCACCGGGTCGCGGCCGGGCGGGGTCCACGGGCCGCAGCGCAGCAACCGGCGCAGCGCGAGATAGGAGCCGCGCCCGGCACCGAACCGGGTCAGTGCTTCGACCGCGTACGCGCTGCAGCTCGGATAGAACCGGCAAGCCGGTGGCAGGAAAGGGGAGATCGCCTTCCGATAGAGCTTGATCGGAAGCAACAGCACCCAGGCGACCGGTCCGGGACGGGCTTCACCGGGACGTTCGTCAGTGCTGGTTCGTGTGCTGGCTCGCATACCGTTCACACCGCTGATTCGTGGTCGGGGGCCGCGTCCTCGGGACGCGTCTGCCGGGGGACACCATCCCCGGCCGACCGGCGGGACGGCAGCAGGCCGAGCCTGCGCAGTGCCGCGTCGAGATCGGCACCGAGTTCCGCGCTGGACGCGTCCGCTGCCGGAGGTAATGCCCGCACAACCAACGCGCTGCCGGCGGGCAGGGTTCCGAGCCGGGCGGCGACGAGGTGACGCAACCGGCGGGTGACCCGGTGGCGGACCACCGAGTTCCCGACGGCCTTGCTCACCACAAAACCCGCCCTGGCCGCCGTGGCGGCCTCGGGCGGGTCCGTGGTCAACGCGTGAACGACGAGGCGGCGCTTGCCTGCCCTGGACCCGCGGCGAAGAACTACGCGGAAATCCTCACTCCGCCGCAACCGGGCGGCGGCGGGCAGCACGACGCGCCTCGACGCCGGAATCAGGCGGACAGCTCGGCACGGCCCTTGCGACGACGGGCCGCCAAGATGGCCCGGCCGGCACGGGTCCGCATGCGCAGCCGGAACCCGTGGACCCGGGCGCGTCGGCGGTTGTTCGGCTGGAAGGTGCGCTTACCCTTGCTCACTGCTTCTCCTGTGTCTCGGCCGTCGGACGACGGTTTTCTTCACCGCCGCCTGGCGTGTCGTGCGGGCGCACGGCAGTCTGTGGTGTCTCCTACCAACGTGTGTCCTCGTCACGTCGAGCGACGACAACGTGGGCACGCGAAACGCACCCGTCGCATACGGGAGACCTTACGAGGGTACGCACCCCGGCCGGGCGGCCCGCAGGCACCCCCTTGGCCACGCACCGCGATCACCCCAGCGGGTACGGTCGGTGCAGGCACGCGCCATCGAATGGCAACACGCCGTACACCGTGAAATGCTTGCGCCCAAGGATGCCTTGTGGCAACGGGCGGGGCTTGTTAGCGTGCCTCTCTCGGGTCACCGGTCGAGGTGCACGGCGAGCGCGCCGCCGGGTGTGGAGGTACCCACCGGCGTTATGGAGAGCCCGCAGGTGGCGTGGCCGCGGGCCGCCGTACATTAGTGCACAGCTGTGGACAACTATGTGGATACTTGCTGTGCCGGTGAACAGACCGGTCCAAGATGACGCTCGATGGAGTGGCCGGGGCGTGCTTGGGGGGATTTCGCCGTACACGCCGACGAGGGGAGGGGAGCCAGACAGGTGTCCGAGCACCAGCACAATCTAGGCGTCATCTGGGAGCAAGTGGTCCGGGAGCTGTCCGACGGGACCCTCTCGCCGCAGCAGCGGGCCTGGATGCGCGTCACCCGGCCGATCGGCCTGCTCGACGGCACCGCGCTCCTCGCCGCACCCAGTGACTTCGCGAAGGAAGCCATCGAACGCGCCCTCCGCGGCGCGATCACCGAAGCGCTCTCCCGGCGGCTCGGCCGCGCGGTCTCCCTCGCGGTGAAGGTCGACAGCGCGGAGCCGGTGGCTCCCGCGCCCGCGCCCCGCTACGTACCGTCGCCCACCCGGGTGGAAAACGGCTCCGGGCCCGCGCCCGAGCCCGCGATGTCCGACGGCTCGATGCTGCCGCCCGCCCGGGCGACGCGTCCCGAGCCGACGCCGCCGCCGATGCCCGCCCCGATGCCGCCGCAGCAACCGGCCAAGCCCGCCGCTTCGGCCGAGGAGTCGGAGGAGCCCGACGAAGAGGTGGACGAGGAAGGCGAGGCGCTCGCCGCCGTCCACGAGATCTGGCCCACCTTCTCCGGTCAGCCGATCGCGGGCCAGCCGTACACCGCACCCGCGCAGCCGCAGACGTCCAAGACGAAACTGAACGAGAAGTACACGTTCGACACCTTCGTCATCGGCGCGTCCAACCGGTTCGCGCACGCGGCCGCGGTCGCCGTCGCCGAGGCACCTGCCCGCGCGTACAACCCGCTGTTCATCTGGGGCGAGTCCGGACTGGGCAAGACCCACCTGCTGCACGCCGTCGGGCACTACGCGCAACGGCTGTTCCCCGGGATGCGCGTCCGCTACGTCTCGACCGAAGAGTTCACCAACGACTTCATCAACTCGCTGCGCGACGACCGCAAGGTCGCCTTCCAGCGGCGCTACCGCGACATCGACATCCTGCTCGTCGACGACATCCAGTTCCTGGAGGGCAAGGAAGGTACCCAGGAAGAGTTCTTCCACACCTTCAACACCCTGCACAACGCGAACAAGCAGATCGTCGTCTCCTCCGACCGGCCGCCCAAGCGGCTGGAAACCCTCGAAGACCGGCTGCGCACGCGGTTCGAGTGGGGCCTGATCACCGACATCCAGCCGCCCGAGCTGGAGACCCGGATCGCGATCCTGCGCAAGAAGGCCGCGCAGGATCGGCTCGCGGTGCCCGGCGAGGTGCTGGAGTTCATCGCCTCGCGCGTCGAGGCGAACATCCGGGAGCTGGAGGGCGCGCTGATCCGCGTCACCGCGTTCGCCTCGCTGAACCAGCAGCCGGTCGACGTCGGCCTCGCCGAGATCGTGCTGCGGGACCTGATCCCCGATTCGCACACGCCGGAGATCACCGCGCCGACCATCATGGGCGTCACGGCGGAGTTCTTCGACGTGACGCTCGACGACCTGTGCGGCCCCGGCAAGACGAAGGCGCTCGCGACGGCCCGCCAGATCGCGATGTACCTCTGCCGCGAGCTGACCGAGATGTCGCTGCCGAAGATCGGGCAGACGTTCGGCGGCCGTGACCACACGACCGTCATGCACGCGGACAAGAAGATCCGCAAGGAGATGGCCGAGCGCCGCCGCATCTACGACCAGGTGCAGGAACTGACGTCGCGGATCAAGCAGCGCGCACGGCAGTAGTTCTTCCCGCTCTCCCAACGGCTTCGGGGCGTCCACGACTCACGTGGGCGCCCCTTCATTTTGCCGTACGCCCTTCCGCCGAGAGCGCGTCAGTAGCCGTCTTCGCGTGCGTACGCCTCCTACACCGCCGTACGGGCATGTACACAGCCGTACGCACGCGAAGCAGCGACGCGATCCGCAGCACACTTCGCCGCGTACGCAAAACCGTTGATACACAAGGGAGTTTCCCCATGGTGTGGGCACTTTGCCCACAACGCCAACGAATCCCTCAACTGCGACGACCCGGTTTTCGTCCACAATGCACTCACAAGCAGTCCACAGTGAATCCACAGCACTGCCCACATCGATTCCACAGGTTGCCCACACGCGATGCACATGCCGCGGAAGCCACTCGTCCGGGCGATTCGGGTCACGCCGGACGCGCACATCCCCTGGGCACAACTCGGCACACAGCTGGGGACAGACCTGGGGACAACTGGGGGTGACTGTGGATGAATCGAGGCCCGCTCGAATCCATCCACCGGTCGCCCGATTCATCCACCGAACCACCACCAGGGATCTCCACACCCGGTCGACAGCGACGACCTGCACGAACGAGCTCTGTCCACACAACCCACAACGCCTACTACTGCTACTGCCCTTAGATCTTTTTAAGGAGGGAACAAAACAAAAACAGGCGGCGGACGAATCTGGGGACAGCCGGTGAACCGTGTCGACATGACGACAAAGCGAAGGGGAGGCCGAGGTGACGCCCGACCCGTTGACGGCCTAACGTGGATGCCTGCACCTGGTCCGCGTCGAACGCCGTCCTGGCGCAGGGGTGAGGACCAGAGGCGAGGTCGCCTGCGCGGGTGCAGGCGTTCCCCGACGACCTTCACGAGCCGCAGGGGCTCGGCTGTCGAAAGGATGCGCGCATGAAGATCCGCGTCGAGCGTGACGGGCTCGCCGACGCCGTCGCGTGGGTGGCGAGAAGCCTCCCCTCCCGGCCTCCGGTGCCGGTGCTGGGCGGTGTCCTGCTCGACGCGGGGTCGGACGGGGCAGGTGACGCGCTCACCGTCTCCGGCTTCGACTACGAGGTCTCCGCGACGGTCGGGGTCCCCGCCACGATCGCCGACGGCGGCCGTCTGCTCGTCTCCGGCAGGCTGCTCGCCGACATCACCAAGGCGCTGCCCGCACAGCCGGTCGAGATCTCGGTCGACGGCGCCCGCGCCACCATCACCTGCGGCAGTGCCCGCTTCAGCCTGCCGACCATGCCGGTCGAGGACTACCCGCAACTGCCGTCCCAGCCCGCGTTCGCCGGTGAACTCGCCGGCGACGCCTTCGGCCAGGCCGTCACCCAGGTCGTCGTCGCCGCGGGCAAGGACGACACCCTGCCGATGCTGACCGGCATGCGGCTGGAGATCTCCGGCGACAAGCTGACGCTGGTGGCCACCGACCGCTTCCGGCTCGCGATGCGCGAGTTCACCTGGCAGCCGACCGAGGGCCTCGCCGACGCCGCGGTGCTCGTCCCCGCGCGGACCCTCGCCGAAGCCGCCAAGACACTCGGCGCGAGCGGTGCCACGGTCCGCCTCGCCCTCGCCAGCGGCGACGGCCTCCTCGGGCTTTCCGGCGCCGGTCGCTACACGACGACCCGGCTGCTGGACGCGGAGTTCCCGCCCTACCGCCAGCTGCTCCCCGCCAGCCACACCTCGCGGGCGGTCATCGAGGTCTCCGCCCTCGCCGAAGCGATCAAGCGTGTCTCGCTCGTCGCCGAGCGCGGGACGCAGGTCCGGCTCGAGTTCGCGGACGGTTCGCTGCGGCTTTCCGCCGGCGGCGACGACGAGGGCAGCGCGGAAGAGGAACTGCAGGTCGACTACGAGGGCGAGCCGGTCACCATCGCGTTCAACCCCGGCTACCTCGTCGACGGCCTCGGCGCGTTGCACACCGACCGCGCCGAGCTGACCTTCACCACGCCGAACCGGCCCGCGCTCATCAAGCCCGCCGACCCCGAGGGCAACGTCGTCGGCGGCTACCTCTACCTCCTGATGCCGGTCCGCCTGCCCGGCTGACTCGATTTTCGTTAGTACGTAAGGGGATCTCCATGGTTCAGCTGGGACTGATCGGCCTCGGCAAAATGGGCTTCAACATGCGTGAGCGGCTGCGCGCGGCCGGTCACGAGGTCGTCGGGTACGACCGCAACCCCGAGGTGACCGACTCGACGTCGCTCGCCGATCTGGTGTCCAAACTGGACGGTCCAAGGATCGTGTGGGTGATGGTGCCCGCCGGCGACCCGACGCGGCAGACGATCACCGAGCTGGGCGAGCTGCTGTCCGAGGGTGATCTCGTGATCGACGGCGGCAACTCGAAGTACACCGACGACAAGCTCAACGCCGACCTCCTCGCCGCGAAGAAGATCGGGTATCTCGACTGCGGGGTCTCCGGTGGTGTGTGGGGCAAGGACAACGGCTACGGCCTGATGGTCGGTGGCGCGGCCGCCGACGTCGCCCGCGCGATGCCGATCTTCGACGCGCTGCGTCCGGAGGGCCCGCGCGAGGAGGGCTTCTCGCACGCGGGGGCCGTCGGGGCCGGGCACTACGCGAAGATGATCCACAACGGCATCGAGTACGGCATGATGCAGGCCTTCGCCGAAGGCTTCGAGCTGCTCGAAGCCGCGAAGGTCGTCGAGGACGTCCCCGCGGTGATCAAGGGCTGGCAGCGGGGGACCGTCGTCCGCTCGTGGCTGCTCGACCTGCTCGTGCGCGCGCTCGACGAGGACCCGGAGCTGGACGATCTCGAAGGCTACGTCGAGGATTCCGGCGAGGGCCGGTGGACGCTGGAGGAGGCGATCGACCACGCCGTCCCGGCGCCGGTCCTCTCCGCCGCGCTGTTCGCGCGTTTCGCCTCGCGGCAGCAGCAGTCGCCCGCGATGCGGGCGGTGGCCGCGCTGCGCAACCAGTTCGGCGGTCACGCGGTGAAGAAGGTCGGCGGCTAGGTCTGGGGAGTTTTGTACCTGAGACATCTCCAGGTCACGGACTTCCGGTCCTGGGAGCAGGCCGATCTCGCGCTGGAACCGGGGCCGGCCGTGCTGGTCGGCCAGAACGGCCGGGGAAAGACGAACCTGCTGGAGGCGATCGGCTACGTCGCGACGCTGGGCTCGCACCCCCGCGCGGCCGACGCCCCCGTGGCGTATAAACAAAAACCAGCCCACCACACAAAAAAACAAAGCGGTTTGCGGCGTGGGGGGGGTAATG
>NZ_JBHYIK010000026.1:8179-43030 GCF_042739735.1 Amycolatopsis sp. NPDC059027
GGGCTCGCACCGCGTCGCGACGGACGCCCCGCTCATCCGGCACGGCCAGGAACGCGCCCTGGTGCGGGTCGCGGTGGTCAACGACGACCGCGAACTGACCGTCGAGCTGGAGATCACCGCCGGGCGGGCGAACCGCGCCAGGGTCAACCGCGGTGCGGTCGGCAAGCCACGGGACGTGCTCGGGATCCTGCGCACGGTGTTGTTCTCGCCGGAGGATCTGGCGCTCGTCCGGGGTGATCCGAGCGAGCGGCGGCGGTTCCTCGACGAGCTCCTCGTGCTGCGCGCGCCGAGGTATGCCGGTGTCCGCGCCGACTACGAGAAGGTGCTCAAGCAGCGCAACGCCCTGCTCAAGACCGCGGGGAAGCGCCGGACCGGCCGCGAAGACCCGTACGCGTTGTCGACGCTCGACGTGTGGGACGACCATCTCGCCGTCGCCGGCGCGCAGTTGCTGGCCGCGCGGCTCAACCTCGTCGCAGACCTGGCGCCGTACACGGCTTCGGCGTACATGGGCGTCGCGCCGGATTCACGTCCGGCGAAGATCGCGTACCGGTCTTCGCTGGGCGAGTCGCTCCCCAACGGGTACGGGGTACCAGGCGAGGTACGCGCCGAGCCGGACGTACTCAAGGATGTGCTGCTCACCGCGCTGGGCGAGGCTCGGTCCGCCGAGCTCGAACGGGGGGTGAGCATGGTCGGCCCCCACCGGGACGAGCTCGAGCTCGTGCTGGGCGAGGCGCCGGCGAAGGGATACGCGAGTCACGGCGAGTCGTGGTCGTTCGCCCTCGCGCTGCGTTTGGGAAGTTACGAACTCCTGCGTGGCGAAGCCGGGGAGCCGGTGCTCCTCCTGGATGATGTGTTCGCCGAGCTGGACCGCAAGCGCCGGTCGCGGCTCGCGGAGGTGGCGGCGGGCGCCGAACAGGTGCTGGTGACCGCCGCCGTCGACGAGGACGTGCCCGCTGAGCTGGACGGATGCCGGTTCTCCGTGGCGGATGGTGAGGTCAACCGTGCCTGAGCGCCCCGATCCAAGATCAATCCGGCCACGCGGGGTGACCGGCCCCACAGCAGTTACCCACCTTTCTGGGGATAAACCTGTGGACAGTGTGGATAACACCGGGAAGGAGTTATCGCCCCGCGTGACCGAACGGCCGGATGAGGGGCTTGACATCCCCCACACCAGCGTTCGCCCAGGTGGCGATCAAACTCCTGGTACGCAGCGTGAAAACGGCGCTGCGCCGAACGGGCGTGATCTGGCTCACGCGGCCCTCGAGGCCGCCAAAGCCAAGGCCAAAGCCCGCGGCGGGCCGCCCGGGTTGCGCACAGGCAGGCTGACCGGCGGTGGCCAGAACCCGCGGCGCCGCCGCTGGTCGGGGCCAGGCGCCGACGCGCGTGATCCACAGCCGCTCGGACGGCTGGCCTCGCGGTTGGTCGCCGACAGTGGCTGGGCGGAGCGGCTCTCCTCCGCCAGGGTCTTCGGGCAGTGGGCCCGCCTGGTCGGGGAGAACGTCGCCGAACACGCGCAGCCGGTGTCGCTCAAGGACGGTGAGCTGACCGTCCAGGCCAGTTCGACCGCATGGGCGATGCAGTTGCGCACCCTGCAACGCCAGCTCCTGGCCAAGATCGCCGCCGGCGTCGGCAACGGCGTCGTCAAGCGCATGCGCATCCAGGGGCCGACGGCACCCAGCTGGCGGAAGGGGCCACGGCACGTGCCCGGCCGCGGCCCGCGTGACACGTACGGCTGACACCGGTTGCGGACACTCCCGGAATTCCCCCACGACGCGTCCATAAGTGCTCTGAAACGTCAAGACTCTGCTAGGAACGATTTCGTGGCTCTGTGAGCAAACCAGGGGTGTCCTTGCCGCATGTCTGCGAACGCGGCCAAGTACACTGGTGTCGAGCGGGTGTCCGCTCGCGCGAGACGAGGAGACAACACGCCGGTGACCGAGAACAAGAGCGAGTACAACGCGTCGTCCATCACCGTGCTCGAAGGCCTCGAAGCGGTCCGCAAGCGCCCCGGTATGTACATCGGTTCCACCGGTGAGCGTGGCCTCCACCACCTGGTGCAGGAGGTCGTGGACAACTCTGTCGACGAGGCGATGGCCGGGTACGCGACCAAGGTCGAGGTTACCCTGCTGGCCGATGGCGGCGTCCGTGTCATCGACGACGGCCGCGGTATCCCGGTGGACATGCACCCCAAGGAGCAGAAGCCGACCTTGGAGGTCGTGCTGACCGTGCTCCACGCGGGCGGCAAGTTCGACAGCGATTCCTACGCGGTTTCGGGCGGTCTGCACGGCGTCGGCGTTTCCGTCGTCAACGCGCTGTCCACCAAGCTGCTCGCGGAGATCAAGTACCGGGGCCGCAACTGGCGCCAGGAGTACACCGACCAGGTACCCGGCGAACTGCAGGACCTCGGCCCGGCCGACTCCACCGGCACCACGATCACGTTCTGGGCCGACCCGGACATCTTCGAAACCACCACGTACAACTTCGAGACCATCTCCCGGCGGCTGCAGGAGATGGCGTTCCTGAACAAGGGCCTCACCATCTCGCTGCGCGACGAGCGCGTCGCCGACGAGGAGACCGAGGCCGACGCCGAGGGCAAGCAGGCGCGCCTCAAGGAGGTCACCTACTGCTACCCGGGCGGGCTCGAGGACTTCGTCAAGCACATCAACGGCAGCAAGGACCCGATCCACCCCAGCGTGATCTCCTTCGACGCCAAGGGCACCGGCCTCGAGGTCGAGGTCGCGATGCAGTGGAACAACGGGTTCACGCCGTCGGTGTACACCTTCGCCAACACGATCAACACGCATGAGGGCGGCACCCACGAAGAGGGCTTCCGCGCCGCGCTGACCCGCGTCGTCAACGCGTACGCGCGCGAGAAGAAGCTCCTCAAGGAGAAGGACGCGAACCTCACCGGCGACGACGTCCGCGAGGGCCTCGCCGCGATCGTGTCGATCAAGCTGTCCGAGCCGCAGTTCGAGGGTCAGACCAAGACCAAGCTGGGCAACAGCGAGGCGAAGACGTTCGTGCAGACGACGTCGAACGAGTGGCTGAGCGACTGGTTCGAGCGCAATCCCAACGAGGCGAAGACGGTCATCAACAAGTCGATCTCCTCGGCGCAGGCCCGGATGGCCGCGCGCAAGGCGCGGGACCTGGTCCGCCGCAAGGGCGCGCTCGACATCGGCGGCCTGCCGGGCAAGCTCAAGGACTGCCGCTCCACCAAGCCGGAGGAGTGCGAGCTCTACATCGTCGAGGGTGACTCGGCGGGCGGCTCGGCCAAGGAGGGCCGGGACTCGATGTACCAGGCGATCCTGCCGATCCGCGGCAAGATCATCAACGTCGAGAAGGCCCGTATCGACCGCGTCCTCAAGAACACCGAGGTCCAGTCGCTGATCACCGCGCTGGGCACCGGCATCCACGACGAGTTCGACCTCTCGAAGCTGCGCTACCACAAGATCGTGCTGATGGCCGACGCCGACGTCGACGGCCAGCACATCACCACCCTGCTGCTCACCCTGCTGTTCCGGTTCATGGCGCCGCTGATCGAGCACGGGCACGTCTTCCTGTCGCGGCCGCCGCTGTACAAGATCAAGTGGCCGCGGTCCGAGCCGGAGTACGCGTACTCCGACCGCGAGCGCGACGCCGTCATCCAGGCGGGTGTCGAGGCGGGCAAGAGGCTGCCGAAGGACGACGCGATCCAGCGGTACAAGGGTCTCGGCGAGATGAACGCCGAAGAGCTGTGGGAGACCACCATGGACCCGGCGAACCGGCTGCTGGGCCAGGTCACGATGGACGACGCCGCCCAGGCGGACGAGCTGTTCTCCGTGCTGATGGGCGAGGACGTCGAGGCCCGCCGCTCCTTCATCACCCGTAACGCCAAGGACGTGCGCTTCCTCGACGTGTAACCCGCTCGGGCGTTCGCGCCCGCTCAGCCTTGTGTCCGATTAGGACTGTCCACACGAGAAGGACGACATGACGGAAACCTTGCCTCCGGCGCCGGACCACGACCGGATCGAACCGGTCGACATCCAGCAGGAGATGCAGCGCTCCTACATCGACTACGCGATGAGCGTGATCGTGTCGCGTGCGCTGCCGGACGTGCGCGACGGTCTCAAGCCGGTCGCGCGCCGGATCCTGTACTCGATGTTCGACTCGGGCTTCCGCCCGGACCGCGGGTACAACAAGTGCTCCCGCGTCGTCGGCGACGTGATGGGCAACTACCACCCGCACGGTGACTCCGCGATCTACGACGCGCTGGTCCGTCTCGCGCAGCCGTGGTCGATGCGGTACCCGCTCATCGACGGGCAGGGCAACTTCGGCTCGCCGGGCAACGACCCCGCGGCCGCCATGCGGTACACCGAGTCCCGCCTCGCGCCGTTGGCCATGCACATGCTGGCCGACATCGAGGAAGACACCGTCGACTTCTCCGACAACTACGACGGCCGTACGCAGGAACCGGACGTCCTGCCCTCGCGCTTCCCGAACCTGCTGGTAAACGGCGGCACCGGAATCGCGGTCGGCATGGCGACCAACATCCCGCCGCACAACCTGCGCGAGGTCGCCGACGGCGTCGTATGGGCGCTGGAGAACCCCGAGGCCACCGACGACGAGCTGCTCGCCGCGCTGCTGGTGCGGGTAAAGGGCCCGGACTTCCCGACCAAGGCGCTGATCCTCGGCAACTCCGGCATCGAGGACGCCTATCGCACCGGCCGCGGCTCCATCCGGATGCGCGCCGTCGTCGAGGTGGACGAGGACGCCAAGGGCCGCACCATCCTGGTCGTCACCGAGCTGCCCTACCAGGTCAACCCGGACAACCTCGTCGAGAACATCGCCAACCTCGTCCGCGACGGCAAGCTCACCGGCATCGCCGACATCGCCGACGAGACCAACAGCCGGCGCGGCATGCGCATCGTGATCACGCTCAAGCGGGACGCGGTCGCCCAGGTCGTGCTGAACAACCTCTACAAGCACACCCAGCTGCAGCAGAACTTCGGCGTCAACATGCTCGCGCTGGTCGACGGCGTGCCGCGCACCCTGCGGCTCGACCAGATCATCCGGCACTACGTCAAGCACCAGATGGACGTCATCGTCCGGCGCACCCGCTACCGGCTGCGCAAGGCCGAGGAACGCGCCCACATCCTGCGTGGTCTGGTCAAGGCGCTGGACATGCTCGACGAGGTCATCGCCCTGATCCGGCGTTCGCCCTCTGCCGACGAGGCCCGGCCCGGCCTGATGAGCCTGCTCGACATCGACGAGATCCAGGCCACCGCGATCCTCGACATGCAGCTGCGCCGCTTGGCCGCCCTCGAACGGCAGCGCATCATCGACCAGTTGGCCGAGATCGAACTCGAGATCGCCGACCTCAAGGACATCCTCGCCAAGCCCGAGCGGCAGCGGCAGATCATCCGCGACGAGCTGATGGAGATCGTCGACAAGTACGGCGACGACCGCAAGACCCAGATCATCCCGTTCGGCGGCGACGTCTCGATCGAGGACCTCATCGCCGTCGAGGACGTTGTCGTCACCATCACCCGCACGGGGTACGCCAAGCGGACGAAAACCGATCTGTACCGCTCGCAGAAGCGCGGCGGCAAGGGCGTCCAGGGCGCGACGCTGAAGCAGGACGACATCGTCCAGCACTTCTTCGTCTGCTCCACGCACGACTGGATCCTGTTCTTCACGAACAAGGGCCGCGTGTACCGCGCGAAGGCGTACGACCTGCCCGAGGCCAACCGCAACGCGCGCGGCCAGCACGTCGCCAACCTGCTCGCCTTCCAGCCGGACGAGCAGATCGCCCAGGTCATCGAGATCCCCGACTACGAGGTCGCGCCCTACCTCGTGCTCGCCACCCGGCGCGGGCTGGTCAAGAAGACCAAGCTCAGCGACTTCGACTCCAACCGGGCGGGCGGCCTCATCGCCGTCAACCTGCGCGAAGGGGACGAACTCGTCGGCGCGGTGCTCGCCGCCGCGGAGGACGACCTGCTGCTCGTGTCCGCCGAAGGCCAGTCCATCCGCTTCCACGCCACCGACGAAGCACTGCGGCCCATGGGACGCGCCACGTCCGGCGTCCTCGGCATGCGCTTCAACGACGGTGACGAGCTGCTCGCCATCAGCGTCGTCAAGCCGGAGAAGTTCCTGCTGGTCGCCACCGACGGTGGCTACGCCAAGCGGACCCCGATCGAGGACTATCCGGTGCAGGGCCGTGGCGGCAAGGGCGTGCTGACCATTCAGCACGACCGCAAACGTGGCAGGCTGGTAGGCGCACTCATCGTCGACGCCGACGACGAGCTCTACGCCATCACCTCCAGCGGCGGGGTGATCCGCACGCCGGCCGGGGACGTCCGGAAGGCGGGCAGGCAGACCAAGGGGGTGCGGCTGATGAATCTCGGCGAAGGCACCACTCTTCTCGCTGTCGCACGCAACGCGGACGAGCCGTCGGACGTCGCCAACGGTGACAGCAGTGAGCAAGGAGAAGAATCCACGGACAGCACGGCGTCGGAGTAATCGCGGCGCCGCCATACGGGTAAGGACTGACTCTTCGTGACACCATCCGAGAAGCCCGACGCACAGGGTTCCAACGGGGCTTCGGCCAGCCCGCCATGGCAGCGGGTCGGCAAGGACAGCGGCGCGGCCGAACCGGACGCGCCCGCGTCGAGCGGCCTGGTCACGGACGATGTGCTGTACTCGGGTCATGAGCAGGACGGACGGCGCGTGAGCGACGGCGGCGACCCTCCCGTGGTCACCGGCACCGCCGCGCGCCGCCTGTTCGGCGGCGAGGGCGAAGGCGAACCCTCGGCCACCCGCACCCGTCCCGCCCCCACCGCACTCCGCCGCCCCGGCCGCGGCCCCCGCCGGGCCAGCCTGCAGATCAAACGCTTCGACCCGTGGTCGGTGCTGAAGCTCGCCCTCGTCCTCGGCGTCGCCATGTTCTTCGTGTGGCTCGTCGCTGTCGGCGTCCTCTACACCGTCCTCGACGGCATGGGCGTCTGGGACAAACTCAACGGCACCTACTCGTCCCTCGTCGGTGGCGAAGGCGCCAGCGCGTCCTCGGAACCCCTGATCAGCGCCGGTCGCGTCTTCGGGATCGCGGCCATCCTCGGCGCCGTCAACATCGTCCTCGTCTCCGCGCTGGCCACGGTCAGCGCCTTCATCTACAACGTGTCCGCCGACCTCGCGGGCGGCCTCGAAGTCACGTTGTCCGAACGAGAGTGACCCGGTTGCCGGGCGCCTCAGGGCGTCCGGTAATCTACTTCTCGTTCGACGGGCCTATAGCTCAGGCGGTTAGAGCGCTTCGCTGATAACGAAGAGGTCCCTGGTTCAAGTCCAGGTAGGCCCACCCGATTCGCCCGGTCATGTCTGCGGTAAGCGCAGACCGTGATCGGGTGTTTTTGTTTCTGGGGGCCGAGCCCCCAGACCCCACGGTGCGTCAACTCTCGACCCAGCGTGGTCGGCCTGGACTTCGGGCGCAGGGCGCCCTTGTCCGGCCTGCCGTTTCGTGGGGTGACTTCGGGCGTGGCCGCCCTTGTCCGGGTCGGGGCGTGGGGTGCGGAGCTTGCGTGGCGGGCGTGGGGATGTGCGTGGGGTGCGGAGCTTGCGTAGCGGGCGTGGTGGGGGTACGGGTGAGCCCTGCCGGGAAGAGAAGGCCGGCAGGGCTCGGCGGGGCGCGGTCGGTGTGGGTTCGCTGCGGGAGGCTTGCACACCGACCGGTTGGTATAACCCGCGGGGTGGAGTGGGTGTTCCGGTTGTGGGGGTGTGACGTTGGCTACGGTGCGGTGGTTCCACGTGGAACGTGGGGGAACCGGGCGGCCGGGGAATCCTGGCGTGCAGTAACATCGCGGGGTAAGGGAAGCAAGTCGGAGAAGGGGGCTTCAGTGAAGAAGCTGTTGGCACTCGCGGTCATCGCGGGCGGCGTTCTGTTCGTCGTGAAGCGCAACAAGGCTGCCAAGGCTGAAGCCGACCTGTGGCGTGAGGCGACGGCGCCCGAGGGCTCCTTCGGCTCCGCTTCGAGCAACGGCTCGGCACCGGCCAAGGCCGCGGACGCTTCCCGCAACAACTGAGTTCGGACGGGCGGCCTCGCCGCCGCCCGTATCCGGGGCTGTAGCTCAATTGGTAGAGCACCGCCTTTGCAAGGCGGGGGTCAGGGGTTCGATTCCCCTCAGCTCCACAACCCGGGCAGTGCACCGGAGCGGAAGAAGGTTCCTGTTCACGCCGCGTCTTCGGATACCCATTCCTTGAACAACTTCGCCAATCGCTCTTTGCACTGAGCAGTCAGAAGGCCTGCAGCGTCGTCGGCGAGTGGTTTCAATGCGTGCTCTCGCACCTCCTCGTGGTCCTCCGGAGCAGGACAGGAGAAGACGGCGAGGATGCGCAGGCTGCGTATGGCTTCGTCTCCGTCTATGACAGCCAACAGCGGAACTTTGGTGATAGCTGCGCCCTTGAAAGCTGCCCAGACCTTGTCCACCACTATGTCAACAATGGCATCAGTGATCGCAGGGCGTAGGGATTGTATCGACGAGTTATGGATCGCGTCCTTGACAATCCGTTTCCCCCACTCCGGAATCTGATCGACAAACTTCTTGCACTTCTCGATGACCTGGACGAGGCCGATGAAGAGATCGCACCAGCCGTGATGTGCGAGTTGACGTGATGCTTCGGCCGGATCGGGCACAGCTGTTGCAAGTTCAGCGGTGATCTCTGCCCAGAGGTCTGGCGCGGTCATCGCCTTGGCGAAGATCTCTACCTGGTCCAGCGGAGACGGGCGGACTGACTCAGTGGTAGAAGCTTGTCTCCGGCTCGTATCTCCGGATGATGAAGGGCCGGGTTCCTGTTCATCAGATGAGATTGCGACCGGCGCGTCATCGAACAACAGAGGATTGTCCTGTGTCTGCGCATCCGCCGGTACTGGCGATTCGTGCGCCTGGGTGTTCCTCACAGGCTTTTCGGCTGATGTGGTATCGGCTCCGCCTTTGATCGGAGAATCGGTGGGTGAGAGAGTCGCCGACACCTGAGTTCTGCGCACTGCCAGCCAATTTGCGAGTTCGAGGCGGGCCAAATCCGTACCTGCGGCTCGGGTGTGGCTGTTTGATCTCTTGCTGGTGGGCCTGTAGTACTTCGCCCAGGTTTCTTCAATCCGTGATCGCTTGGAGTTCCGCTCTTCAGGGCTTGCCTTCGCAAGCCCTACCCAACCCTCCCAGCCATGCAGCGACCCGCCGCAACCCGAGCAGGCACAGGCATGTCCTACCGCTGTCGCACAATTCTTGTTGTGATTACCCTGCCTTGACACAGCCATTCACGCCCCCTCGGATCCGTCTGATCTGATGGTGCGAGATCGCAGCTCCCGCGCCCACCGCCACTGCGGTGAACAAGGTATTACTGTAAGTAATATCTTGTAGGGGGAGTGGGGCGAGCGGTGCACTCCGTAATCCTTGGCGTAGGCATCGGCGTTGTCGGCTGCCCCGGTTGTGCAGCAAAAGGCTCCGAGGATGACTCCCGCTGACGGTCACATCCGGTCATCTCGATCCCCTCAGTTGCCCGCTGCGATGGCTACGTGGACGGCGTCGGGGTCGTCGAGGTGGCGCAGGATGCAGTCGGCCAGGTCAGCGCGGGAAAGGCGGACGCCGCCGCGGACGTTTCGGTCGATGGCGGTCCGGTAGGTGCCAGTGCGGGGGCCGTCGGTCAGCATCGGCGGGCGCACGATCGTCCAGTCCAGGTCGGCGGCCCGCACTGCTTCCTCCATGACACGCATGTCGCCCCACGGATTCCGGAGTATCCGGCTGAGGATCGGTTTCGCGAGAAATCTGGTCACCGGGCCGTCGCCTTCGGTGGCCATGCCGCCGTTGCTGACCACGAGCAGCCGTCGCGCGCCCTGTCGCCGCATCGCCTCGATGATGCTTCGGGTGCTGTCGGTCTGGATGGTGGTCGGTTTCAGGTCGGGCGAGCCGATCGCGGTGATGACGGCGTCGCGGCCCGAGACGTGCGGGGCGATCGAGTCCGGGTCCATGACGTCCGCTGTGACGACGGTGAGGTGCGGGTCCGTTCTGGCGAGGCGCGCGGGATCGCGGACGACGGCGGTGACCTCGTGGCCGGCGGCGCAGGCCTGGTCGACGAGCTGTTTGCCGGTGCCACCCGTGGCGCCGAACAGCGTGATCTTCATCGGTCCTCCTAGTTAGTGAGTGCTCACTAACTACTATAGTGGGTGAGCACTCACCAACTTGTCAAACCGGAGGCGCCGTGAGCACTCGCGACCAGATACTCGACGCGGCCGCGCACGTGATGCGCACTCGCGGGCTCGCCCGCGCGACGACCAAGGAGATCGCCAAGGCCGCGGGGTTCTCGGAGGCCGCGCTGTACAAGCATTTCCGCGACAAGACCGACCTGTTCCTCGCGGTGCTGAGGGAGCGGGCGCCGAGTTCGCTCACCTCGTTGCTCGACGGGCTGGCCGAGCGGGCGGGGCGGGGAAGCCTCCGCGAGACGTTGGAGGAGGTGGCGCGGGAGGCGATTCGCTTCTACAACCACAACTTCCCGATGGCGGCATCGATCTTCTCCGAGCCCCAGCTGCTGGCGGCGCACCGCGAGACGATGCGTGAACGCGGCGTCGGGCCGCAGCATGTCACCATCGTGCTGTCGGGTTACCTTGCGGCGGAACAGGAACTCGGTCGCATCCGGCCGGAAGCGGATCCGAGGGCCGCTGCCGCGCTACTGCTGGGCGCGTGTTTCCAGCGCGGCTTCCTCAGCCATTTCGTCGATCAGCACGGCGACGACGACTTCGCGGGCGAACTGGTCCGAACGCTCGTCGAAGGCCTCAGCTCGGCCCCGGCCAGCGACGCAGCCGCCGGGCCGGGCTGAGTTCGTCAGTGGGCCAGAGCTGGAGGCGCCACTCGTCGCCAGGGGTCGTGGAGCCGGGCCAGCCGTGGTTGACGAATCCACGGCCGGAAATGCGAGCCGCGTAGCTCCCGGCGGGTACCGGGATCTCGGTGCCGGACAACGTGGGTGAGTCGAAGCGAAAGCCGAATTCGGTGACACTGAAGGACGCGGAGAACACCACCTGCCAGGCGCTCAGATCGTCCGTTCACTTTCGACGCGCAGGCCATCGCGAAGTTGTTCTGATGCGCTGATAGCACGAGCAGCAGCGACCTGTGCCGGGCTTCTGTCGCTCACGTTGTCACTGTGGCAGAGCCCGGAGACGAGCGGGGCTAACCTGGGTGGATGGGGTGGCCGATTCAGCGTGTGGACCTCGGGATCGTCGACTACCAACAGGCCACGCGCGACATGCGGCGCTGGGTGAAGGAACGCCAGGACGGCGTCGAGGGCGACAGGTTGTTCTTCCTCAGTCATCCGCCGGTGGTGACATACGGGGCGCGCACGTCACATGACGAACTGCCGCCCGCGGCCGCCGCGCTGCCGTCGGTGCGGGTCGACCGCGGCGGGTTCGCGACCTACCACGGGCCCGGCCAGCTCGTCGGGTATCTCGTCATCAACGTCCGCGAGCGCGGCGTGGTCGATATCGTGCGCTGGCTGGAGAACGGGTTGATCGAGGCGCTCGCGAGTCTCGGGTTCGACGCGGTGCGCCGGGAAACACCGAAGGGCGCGAGCAGTCTCGTCGGGGTGTGGACGCCCGATCATCGCAAGCTCGTGTCGGTCGGGATGCGGATTCGCGGCGGGGTCACCAGCCACGGGTTTTCGCTCAACATCGATCCCGACATGACCGCTTTCGAGCAGTTCACGGTCTGCGGGATGCAGGACGTCACGATGACGTCGTTGCGGGAAATGGCCGAGCGGCAAGGAAAATCCACGCCGTCCGACGCGGAGGTCCGGGAGGCCATCGCCGCCGTGCTCTGCTGATCCGACGTTGTCCTAACCGGCCAGGAACTTGATCACCGCCTCCCGGCCCGCGTGTCCGCGTTCGCGGTTCTGGATCGAGTGCGACTCGCCCTTGACCACTACGAGTTCGCCGCGGGGCGCGACGTCGGCTTCGCGTTCGGCCCATTCGAGCGGGGTCGACAGGTCGCGGTCGCCGTTCAGCAGCAGGGTCGGCACGTCCGGCAGGTGACCGGCCGGATTCGACGACGCGTGTTCCGCGGGCCAGGGCAGGCACAGCTGGATGAAGCCCTGCGTGACCGCCACCTGCGAGGTGTACGGCCAGGTCGCCTGCTCCGGCAGCCGTGCTTCGGTGCGGTCGAGCCGCGCCTGCCGCACCTCGGCCGGGGTCGACGCCGAACCCCAGGGAAAGCGCATGTCCGCGCACAGCGTCCCGGCTTGCAGGCCGGAACTGTAGTCGGCAGGGGCGGCCCGGTTGGCTCCCGCGAGCTTCTCCAGCAGCTTGTTCAGCCGCGTCGGATCGCCGCCGCGGGCGGCATGCACCGCGCCGATGATGTCGCCTCGCGGATCTCGGTAGGTCGGATCGAAGAACTCGTAGGTGACCATGGCATCGAAGATCCGCACGCCGTCCGCGACGCCGCGTTGCCGTACGACCTGTGCGAGGTCTTCGGCCGGGTCGTAACCGCAGGCCGGAGGCGCCGCGCAGGCATCTCGCAACACACGGGCATTCGCACGCAGGCCGACCAGGTAAAGCGAGTCCGCCGACGTCGCGTGGTGGGGCAGGACCGAATCCAGTACGAGCTTGCGGACGTTCCTGGGATGCGCGATCGCGTAGCGTGCCGCCGTGAACGACCCGTACGAGACGCCGTCGACCACCATTTTCCGCACCCCGAGCGCCTGCCGGAGCAGGTCGAGATCGGCGACTGTCTGATCGGTCGAGTACAGCGGCGCCCGGTCGCCGAGCAGGTTCGCGCATTCGGCGACGGCCTCGCGGGTCGGTGTCGCGATGTTGGAACTGCCCATCTGCGTCTGCAGGCCTGGGCAGCGCAGCGCGCCGAATTCGCCGGTGCCGCGCTGGTCGAGCATGACGAACCGGTGGTCCTTCGCCACTTCGGGCAGCTTGCCGACCGCCAGATCCTTGATGTGCGAGACTCCGCCCTGGCCCGGGCCACCCACCAGGAAGAGCAGTACGCCCTTCGGCGCGGTGACGTTGTCCGCGGTCGCGACCTGGAGGTCGAGCGTGCCCGGCACCCGGCCGGTGTGGTCGAGGGGCACGGTCAGCGTCGAGCAGGTGAATCCCGGTTGAGCCGGACAAGGATGCGGGTTCTCCAGCCGCGGCCCGGCGGGCGTGGTGGACGCGGCGGCGGTGCCACCGAGCGCGACGGTCAGCAGTAACGCGAATCCTGTGGCCAGCAGTTTTCTCCCCATAGGGACCAGTGTGCGAAGCGGAGAAAGTGCGAGCAACCGCTTAACGGCCATACTTGAGGTCATGTCGACATCGCGGTTGCGGGCGTGGTGGGCCCATCGCCAAGGGCTCGACGGAAGGCTGCGCGGCGCGAGCGCCGCCGACGTACTCGAGCAGACCGGCTGGGCGCGTTCGGTGGGTGGATCGGGGCCGTACCTGGGCTTGTTCGCCCGCGCCCGGCTCCACCGCGAGGCTGTCGACGCCGAGGTCGCCCGGCTGGCGATCCACGAACTCCCTTCGGCGCGGGGGTGTACGTACGTGTTGCCCGCCGCCGACTTCGCGATCGGGCTGGCGGTCGGCGCCGGGGCGCCGGAGGGCGAGCTGGCAGCGGCCGAAAGGCATCTCGGCGTCACGCGTGCCGAGGTCGAGCAGCTCTGCGCGGCGGTGGTCGACGCTCTCGAAGCCGCGGACGCGCCACTGGATCCGGCGGCGCTCAAAACCGCGGCAGGCCCGGCCGTTCGCAATCTCGGCGACGCCGGGCGCAAGCGCGGAGTGACGACGACGCTGCCCCTCGCGCTGGGGCTGCTCCAGGCCAGGGGCGACATCCGCCGGGCGCCGGTCAACGGTCGGCTCGACCAGCAGCGCTACGGCTACGTCCGGTGGAACGCGGGGTCGGTGTCCGAAGTGGACACTGCGAGGGCGGAACTCGCACGGCGGTACTTCGGCTGGGCGGCACCGGCGTCGCTCAAGCAGTTCCGCTGGTTCTCCGGATTCACCGCCTCGGTCGCGAAGAAGGCCGTCGAGGCACTGGAACTCGTGCCGGCGGGCGAGCCCGATCTGGTACTGCCCAAGGAACTCTCGGACGAGTTCGCGGAATTCACCGAGCCGGACGAGCCGCGGTACGCGTTGCTCGCCGGCGTCGACGGCATCCACCTGCTGCACCGGGACATGGGACGGTTGCTCGATCCGGCCGACGCCGCACGAAAAACACCGGGCGGTAACGGGACGCTCGGCGCGGAGGCGGATCCGCCGTGTCACGTGATCGTCGATCGTGGCCGGATCGCCGGGCTCTGGGAGTTCGATCCCGAGGCAGGGGAGATCGTGTACCAATCGTTCGTCGGTGAGGGCGACGCGCTGCGGGAAACCGTCGCGGAGACCGAGAACTTCATTCGTGACGAACTCGGCGACGCTCGGAGTTTCAGCCTCGACTCGGTGAAGAGCCGCGCGCCGCGGCTGGCCGCTCTGCGCGCGGGCTGAGCGTCACGGCCAGAGGCGTTCGCGCACCCACGCGTCACCTTCGCGCCGGTAGCGCAGCCGGACGTGCCGCCGGTCGTGGCCGGCCTGCCAGAACTCGACCTCTTCCGGCGCGATCAGATACCGCGTCCAGGTTTCCGGTGCCACCTCGGGGTTTTCCGCGACCCAGCGTTCGGCCTCACGGGCCGCGTCGAGCAGTTCCGCCGGGTCGTGCAGCACAGCCGACTGCCGCCCGATGAACGCTTCGACCCGCGACGCGGACGGACGCGCGAGGAAATCCTCGGCGGAGACCTCCGGCGTCGCCGGGGTCACCGGGCCACGCAGCCGGATCTGACGGCCACGGCCCGGCCAGAAGAACGTCAGCGCCGCGTGCGGATGTTTGCGCAGCTGCAAGCCTTTCGGGCTTTCCGAACTGGTCGCGATCGCCCAGCCGCCGGCACCGACGTCCTTGAGGATCACCACCCGCGCGTCCGGCGTGCCGTCGATGTCCACTGTGGACAAGGTGGCGGCGTGCGGTGCCAGCACGTGTTCGCCCGCCTCGTTCAGCCAGCCGATGAACAGCTCGTGCGGGGCCGCCGGGGTCGTGTCCGGATCGAACACCGGGAGTTCGTCGGGAAAGGACGCCCAGCCACGCAACGAAACCATGTCACTGACCGTACGGCCCAGGCCCCTGCGGCGGGTAACCCGGTGCGGGGTACGGGTAGTTCGGCGGCTGCGGTCCCTGCGGCCCGGCACCCGGCGGAGGCCCCACCTGTGTCTGGTGCTGCCAGCCGGGTGGGGGCTGCTGCGTGGGCGCCTGCGGCGGCTGTTGTGGTTGCTGCGGTGCCTGGGCCTGTTGCCACTGCAGCTGCTGGTAGACCTCGGCGGGCTGCGGGAAACAGAACGTCAGCTTCGCGTTGACCGACCCCTGCACCGCGGCGCCCCAGAACTTCCCGCCCACCCAGGCGTACATCTGGCCCGCGCTGACGTCGACCGCGACCATCCTGGTCTCGCCGCCGAACTGGTTGCCGGACTTCGCCGAAGCGGCCTGTGCGGCGTCGGGGTAGACCCGCTGGCCGATGAGCCCGGCGATCACCACCGACGCCGCCGTCCAGCCGACGGTGCCCTGGACGTTCGCGCGCGCGTGCTGAGTGGCCCGGCCGGTGAAGTCGTACAACGCGGCCGCGGTGACCTCCGGGACCGCCGCGGCGACCACGGCGTAGTTCATCGTCGACAACATGACCGACTCGGTGAACAGGCCGACGACGGCGGTCGCGGGCCCGATCTGCACCGAGTTCAGCCTGCCGCCGCTGCGCTGGATGCGCTCGGCCACCGCGCCGAGATACTGCTCAGGCGTGAGCACGACCGGACCTCCCTCACCGAGGACGCTGGGAAGGTCATCGTCCCACGCCAGGCCGTGAGGATGTGGTCAGCTCGCACTTTTCGACCCGCGCGGGGATCCGTGGTTCACTGAACGCGCCATGCGCCGACTCGTACTTCTCGCGCCCGCCCTGGCCGTGTTCGCCGGGTGCTCCGCGCCTGCCCAGCCCGCACCGCCACCGAGCGGTCAGCCGTCCACTTCGGCCAGTGCCGCCGCACCCGCGCTGCCGCCGGATCCCGAACCGGGCGAGACCGGAACCTGCCCGTACCTGAAGACCGATTTCGTCGCCGATGCCAACGGGCAGAAGGTGTCGAAGGTCCGGCTCTCGGCCGATTCGCCGCATCCGGCGTGTTTCTTCTACGGCCTCGACGGGAAACTCCAGTTGACCGCCCGGGTGTACGTCGGAGAGCCCACGGTGGCGACCGCGCTG
This sequence comes from Amycolatopsis sp. NPDC059027, assembly GCF_042739735.1. Classification (NCBI taxonomy): domain Bacteria; kingdom Bacillati; phylum Actinomycetota; class Actinomycetes; order Pseudonocardiales; family Pseudonocardiaceae; genus Amycolatopsis; species Amycolatopsis sp. NPDC059027. Next base: position 24,440 of record NZ_JBHYIK010000026.1, read on the forward strand.
GTGAACAAGGCGGCGCCGGTCGACACGTCCAACCCGGCCGACGAGCCGAGCGGCTGGAAGGGCGGGTACCAGCCCACCGGCGACGGGGGCGCGGTGTACGCGGTGGCCAAGGGGAACGCGGCGGTCGTCGTGACGACCAACCAGAAACAGAGCGTGAAAGCGCGCACAGTGACGACGAAGGCTATCGCGACGCTGAAGCTCTGAGTAGTGGCCTCCACACGGAAGAGCGAAGTTGATCTTGTATTACCCTGTGCAGCACGCGCAGGGCTTTCGCCGATCCGCGCACCAGAGCACCGGGTACCTCCGCCATCGGCGTGGTGTCCGGGCGGGGCACCATCTGCATTGCGACTCGACAAAAGGACAAGATTCGTGGCTGACACCCTCAAGGAAATCCTGCTCGACTCCAGCCGTCGCCCGGCTGTCGTGACCGACTTCGGAACCCTCGTCGACGACGAGGTCGCGGACAAGGGCGGCGTTTCGGGTGCCGTCGTGAAGACGGGTTTCGCCGCTGTCAAGAAGATCAAGCCGGGCATCGTCCCCGCCGCGGTCGACAGCCTGCTCGACGAGTTCGCCGACGCGCTGGAGCCGTTCTACGGTGACTACAAGGCCAAGGGCGGCGACGACTTCGGCACCTACCTGGTCGGCCGTTCCGACGAGGCCGCCGACGCGCTCCTGAGCGTCACCGACGCTCGTGCCGAGCAGAGCAGCCGTGACGCGATCAAGAAGGTCTACGGCAAGCTGCGCCCGAACGGCAAGAAGAACGTCGAGGAGGCCCTTCCCCGCCTCGGCAAGCTGATCGACAAGCACGCTGCCAACGCCTGATCGGCGCGCACGCGGTCAACACACGAAGAGGCCCCCGGACGTGCCGGTCCGGGGGCCTCTTTCGTTGCCGCTCAGTTCTTCTTCTCGGCGTTCGAGGGGCTCGGCGCCTTCCCGTTGGCCGACTGCGTCGACGGAGCCTTCGGAGCCGGGGTGGCCGGCTTCGGCTTCGCCTCGGCAGCGGGCTTCGACGCTGTGGCGGGCTTCTCGGCCGGCTTCGCGGGCGCCGGCGGGGTCACGCGCGGCGGCGCCGGCGCGACGGGCGGCTGCTGCTTCGAGCGCAGCGCGTACGCGGCACCAGCGGCCACGAGGCCCAGCCCGAGCACCCACGGCCACCGGCGGCGACGCCGCGTGCCCTTGAGGCCCTCGGAAGCCTCGACCACGGCCGCCTTGAAGTCCTTCTTCGCGGCCTTGAAGTCCTTCTTGCCCTTGCGCTTGCCTTCACCAGCGGACTTCGCGGCCTTGATCGCCGCCCGCTTGGCCTTGCGGCCCGGCTTGCGCAGCTCCTTCAGCCGCTCCAGCGCCTCTTCGCGGGCTGCCTGGGCCTTCTGCTTGAGCTCCTTGCGCGAAAGCTCGGTCTCCTTCGCCAGCTTCTTGCGTGCGCGGCGGCTCTGCTTCACGAGCTCGCGGGCGCCCTCAGTGACAACCTCCTTCACGGCAGGCTCACTCACCGCTTTTGCGGCCCGGGTCATGGCCTTCACCTCATCAATCGTTTTGAATCTGCTTTGTTGCCCGTAACCTATCGTGCCCCTTTTCCGCGCATCTTGCCGCAGATGGCACGATGAAGCTCGTGACTGAAAGCAACGGATCCCTCGATGGTGGCGCGCTCAAGGCCACGCTGCACACCAACCAGGGTGACATCCATGTGAACCTGCTGCCCGACCACGCGCCCAAGACGGTGGCGAACTTCGTCGGTCTCGCCGAGGGCACGAAGGACTACACCCAGCCCAACGCCAAGGGCGAGGCGTCCGGTCCCTTCTACGACGGCTCGATCTTCCACCGGGTCATCGACGGCTTCATGATCCAGGGCGGCGACCCGACCGGCACCGGCCGCGGCGGCCCCGGCTACAAGTTCGGCGACGAGTTCCACCCGGAGCTGCAGTTCTCCAAGCCGTACCTGCTCGCGATGGCGAACGCCGGGCCGGGCACCAACGGCTCGCAGTTCTTCATCACGGTGACCAACACGCCGCACCTGAACTTCAAGCACACGATCTTCGGCGAGGTGGCCGACCAGGCTTCGCGTGACGTGGTCGACAAGATCGCGCACACCGCGACCGGCCCGGCGGACAAGCCGATCGACGACGTCGTGATCGAGAAGGTCAGCATCCAGAGCTGAGCTGACCCGGAGGGTTTTCGGTAGGTTGGTTCTTGCTGTGAACCAACCACCGAACCCCGCCGCGTACCCGCAGGCCGCGCTGCCCGGATGCTGGTGGCATCCGAACCGCCCGACCGGGCTGAGCTGCGCGCGCTGCGGGCGTCCGGCTTGCCCGGACTGCCTGCGCGAGGCCGCGGTCGGCTTCCAGTGCACCGACTGCGTCCACACCGGCCGTCAGGAACAACGCCGTCAGCACCGGCAGTACCAGGAGGTCACGCCGGGTACCCGCACGATCGCGGGCGCGCGGCTCGGCAGCACCTCGGTCGTCGTCCCGGTGCTCATCGCCGTCAACCTGCTGGTCTACCTGATCACCGTGATGCAGGCGAAGAGCCTGACGAACAACAGCGTGGCCGAGCTGTCCCAGGCGGGCGTGCTGTGGCCCAACGCGACGCTCGGCGGCGGCGAGTGGTGGCGGCTGTTCACCTCGGGCTTCCTGCACGGCGGGCCGCTGCACATCCTGGCGAACATGTTCTCGCTGTGGATGGTGGGCCGCACGCTCGAGCTGGTGTTCGGGAAGATCCGGTTCCTCGCCCTCTACTTCGTCTCGATGCTCGGCGGATCCACCGCCGTGGTGCTCTTCGACGACCTCAACCAGCTGACCCTCGGCGCCTCGGGCGCGTTGTTCGGCCTGATCGGCGCGTTCGGCGTCATCGTCATCAAACAACGGCTGAACCCGACCGGGCTGCTGATCACCCTCGCGCTCAACGCGTACATCACCTTCGGCGTCTCGGGGATTTCGATCTTCGCCCACGTCGGCGGCCTGATCGTCGGTGCGCTCGTGACCGTGGCGATCCTCTACGCGCCGGAGCGCAACCAGGCGGTGTGGCAGGCGGCAGGGATCGCGATCATCGTGCTCGCGCTGATCGGGCTGCTGGTGTACCGCGACACCCAGATCGCGGCCACGACCTGCGGATTCAAGCCGTGGCGCGGCGGCCAGGTCTATTCCTGCCTCCCGCCGAGCTAGCCGCGCGCACGCAGGTCGTCGAGCGCTTCGACGACGTCGTGCGGGTCGGTGCCGAGGTCGAGCCTGCCCAGGACGTACAACTCGTCCTCGTACTCGATCTCCAGCGTGACGCCGTCGCGGCCGAGCCGGCGCGTCGTCCGCAGCCGGTAGCGAGTGCCCTCCCAGGGCAGCCGGTGAGTGCCGCCGAACGTGCGGACTCGCAGGCCCTCGGCGTCGGCGGCCAGGCGCGGCCGGGCCACCGAGGAGTGCACGGCGTAGGCGCCGACGGCGACCGTGGCGAGGGCGAACAGCAGCAGCCCCGAGCCGTCACCGGTCAGCACGTTCACCACCGCGCCGACCAGCAGCAACGCGGTGACGAGCCAGGTCGCTACCACAAGACCCGGCTGGGGAGCCCATGAGGTGGGGTAGTTATCCACAGGGGTTATCCACACTGGGGACTAGTCACACCGGTGTAATTCGGTGTCAAGCCGCCATCCGGAGTAACCGTCACCGCCAGCGCATGGTCATGAGCAGACCGGCGATCATCAGCACGAAGCCGATCGCGAAGTTGTAGTTGCCGAGGTCGCTCATGAAGGGGATTTTCGGCCCGGCGATGTAGTTCACGATCAGCCAGACCAGGCCGATCAGCATCAGGCCGAACATCACGATCTTGTAGAACAGGTTCGACGGCCCCGCGGCCTTCACCTTCACCGGGGTACGGCGATCGGCGGGCGGGGTGTACGCCGTCTTCTTGCGGACCTTGGACTTCGGCATCGGGTTCCTCGCGTGCTGTCGGGCTCTCCTGGTGGCGATGTCCCGCTCTCGGGGTGCGCAACCAGCGCCACGTGCACACGTTAACGTAAACGACCGCATCTGAGCACCGGGCGGGAGCGGTCGGATTCCCGGACTGTGACACCAGCGTCACCGTCGGTACGACGCAGGGCAGGTTTCGGCGCACGCCGGAGAGGAGCTTGTGTGGCCACGCACGAGGGGCCGGGCGACCGGCGGCAGTACTCCGGCGATCAGGGCGGTCCGTATCGGCCCCGCAGCCGCCCCGGTCAGGGCGGCGAGCGGCCCCGCCCCCCGATGCCGGGGGAGTCCGGTGAACGGCCCCGTCCGCCGGCATCGCGGCAGCCCGGTGGCCCGCCGCCGCGTAGACCCCGGCCGCCCGCCGACCGGCGGCGCTACACCGGCCCGGACGTCTCGAACGAGGAGACCGTCGTCTTCGAGCCCGTCGGGAAGCCGGGGACCGCGACGAAGACGAAGGAGAAGCCGCCACCGCCGCCGCTGGGCAAGGGCGGCGTCGCGGTCCGGACCGTGGGTGAACTCCTCATCACCGCAGGCCTGGTCGTGCTCCTGTTCATGGTCTACGAGCTGTACGTGACCGACCTGTTCTCCGCGGAGAAGCAGGCCGCAGCGTCCAACACGCTCGATGGCGACTGGGCCAAGGACCGCACCCTGCACCCCGAGCTCGTCGACGGCAAGGCGTTCGCGCGCATCCACATCCCGAGCTTCGGCGCCGACTTCAACTTCACCATCCAGGAAGGCACCGGCGACGCCGCGCTCGAGGTCGGTCCCGGGCACTACAAGGGCACCGCGTTGCCGGGCGAGCCCGCCAACTTCGCCATCGCCGGCCACCGCGTCGGCAAGGGCGCGCCGTTCAACGACCTCGACAACCTGACCTCGTGCGACCAGATCGTCATCGAGACCCAGACCGACTTCTACCTCTACAAGGTCCTCCCGTACGAGGACGAGATGGCGAACTGGGAGTCGGGCAAGGGCGCCGACCCGAAGTGCAAGGGCGTCGGGACCCTGCGGGACGCGAAGGCGTCCAACGGCGGCCCGTACGGCAAGACGTTCGGCCGCAAGGTCGTCCTGCCCACCCAGGGCGAGGCGGTCAACCCGGTGCCGTACATGCCCGCCGACACCCTGCCGCCCGCGGAGGAGGCCGCGCTGCTCACGCTCACCACCTGCCACCCGCAGTTCTCCGCGCGCGAACGGCTCATCATCACCTCGGTCCTCACCCAGCAGGTGCCGAAGACCCAGGTCAAGGACTACACCGACCTCATGAAGAAGCTCGGGGAGGGCCGCTGATGTACGGCTGGATCTGGCGACACCTGCCCGGCCCCTTCGCGGTCAAGCTCCTGACCGCGGTGGTGCTCCTGGCCGGGATCCTCGCGCTGCTCATGTTCGTCGTCTTCCCGTGGCTCGAACCCCGCCTGTGGTTCAACAACGTTTCGGTCCACTAGCTCCGCGGTTCGGCGTCTTCCTCGTCTCCGGGCGATTTCCCGGCCAACGGGACGGGGACGTGCTGCGGCGGTCGGTGGCGGCCGCCGTGGCCGCCGAGCGAGCGGGGTTCGACGACGTCTGGTTCGCCGAGCACCACTTCATGCCCTACGGCGTGTGCCCGTCGGCGATCACGCTCGCGGCGCACGTGCTGGGCCGGACGTCGCGGATCGACGTCGGCACCGCGGTGAGCGTCCTGTCCACGGCGCATCCGGTCGCGCTGGCCGAGCAGTGGGCGATGCTCGACGCGATCTCCGGCGGACGGCTGTGGCTCGGCGTCGGCCGTGGCGGGCCGTGGCAGGACCTGGAGGTGTTCGGCACCGGCATCGACCGCTTCGAGAGCGGCTTCGCCGAGTCGCTCGACCTGCTGCTCGGGGCGATGAGCCGCGAGACCGTCGGTGCGGACGGCGATCACTTCGCGTTCCGAGAGGTGCCGATGACTCCGCGGCCGGAACGTCGTCCGCGAGTCGTCGTGGCTTGTGGTGGCGCGGAATCCGGTGCCGTGCGGCTGGCCGCGGAGCGTGGATTGCCGTTGCTGCTCGGGATGCAGGACGGGGACGCGAAGAAGGCCGAGACGGTGGCGGCGTACGGGCCCGGCGACGTCGGCCACGTGTCGACGGTGGTGTGTCAGGTGGGGGACGGCGCGGCCGACGTCGTCCGTGCCGCGCTGCCCGGCTGGCTGAAAGACGGGCTCGCCGCGCATGTCCGCTTCGACGGGCAGCAGCGGAAGATGCGGGATCCGGGTGAGTACACGGAGCACCTCTGCGCGATTCACCCCATCGGCGAGGCCGGGTACTGCGTGGAGCGGCTGCGGACGAGCCTCCGGCGCACCGGTGTCTCCCACGTGATCATGTTCGTGGAAGCGTCCGGTACGCCGGAGGGCACGTACGAGAACATCGCGCGGATCGGCGCCGAAGTGCTGCCCGCGCTACGGAACCGTTAGCAGTCGCGCAGTTCCGGGCTCTGGTTGAGCAGCTGGCCGCGTGGTGAGACGAACGCGCGGTAGCGGTCACTGTCCACTTGCGACGTCTTGAACACGGCGACGCGGTGGCAGTTCTGGAACGCCAGCTTGACGCCGAAATGCCGTTCCAGGCCGCCGCGGATGGCGTCCGACGCCAGCGCGCGCAGCAGTTGACCGCGCTCGGCCTCGCTCGGCGGTGGGGTCTCGTTGTCGGCGAACCCGTCCGCGGCGCCCTCGGCCTCGGCGATGACGCCGGTGATGACCTCCCAGGCGTATGGCAGGGATTCCCGGACACAGGCGACGAACTCGGCGTCGTCGACCTCCCCGCGTTCGGCCTTCTCGAGCAGTGCGGGCGACACATCCAGAGACATCGAACCTCCAAGGTGAACTGGGCCGTACTCCTGGCTACTCGTCCGCGGCCGGGGCCACAAGAGAAAACGATCATCATCACCACTTTGGCGGAGACCCCGGTCACTCCCAGCGAAAGAGCTTCGCCGCCAGCGCGGTGCCGCAGACCGCGAAGGCCGCCAGAACGGCCAGTTGCAGCGGCTGGACCCCGTTGCCGACCCACGCGTCCTGCAGCGGCTGCGCGCCCGGCGGGATGTAGTCGCTGATCCGCTGGAGCACCTGCGGCAGCAGCGGCCGCGGCAGGTAGACACCGCCGAAGAACATGATCGGGAAGAACGCGAGCAGCGCGATGACGTTCGCGCTCTTGCCGGTCCTGGCGATCGCCCCGGCGATCAGGCCGAGCGCGAACACCGAGACGATGCCGAGCAGCAAGGTGATCGCGAACGTCAGCGGATGCCGGGGCATCGGGACGTCGAACACCGCGCTCGCCACCACCATGGTCACCGCGATGCCGGCGACCGCGACCGCGGCGTGCACCACCAGCTGCGCGCCGAGCAGGTTCGCCGGATGTGCCGGGGTGGTGGAAAGGCGGCGCAGGACGCCCTGCTCGCGATAGGTCGCGACGGCCGTGGGGATGGCTTGCAGGGCGAGCATCGCGATGCTGATGACGATGATCGACGGCACCCAGAGTTCGATGAACCGGTGCCCGCCGGTGACTTCGCTCGGTTTCGACATGCCGGGGATGAAGCCGACGCCGAGCAGGATCCCGGCGGGCAGCAGCGTCCCGAACACCGCCCAGACCGGCGCGCGGAGGAAGAGTTTCGCCTCGGTGGCGGTGATCTTGACGAAGGTGCGCATGACGTCCTCCTGCTCAGTCGCGCCCGGTGAGGGTCACGAACGCGTCGTCCAAAGTGGATTTCTCAGTGGTGGCGCGGAGTTCGGCCGGGGTGCCGGTGGCGACGACGTGGCCGGCGTCGAAGATCGCGACGCGGTCGCACAGCCGCTCGGCCTCGTCCATGAAGTGGGTGACGAGCAGGACGGTGACGCCGCTGTCACGCACGCGCTCGACGAGCTGCCAGGTGTCGCGCCGCGCGTGCGGGTCCAGGCCGGTGGTCAGCTCGTCGAGCACGGCGACCTCGGGGTTGCCGATCAGCGCGAGCGCGATCGAGACGCGCTGTTTCTGGCCGCCGGAAAGGTTCCCGAAGTAGCTGTCCGCGTGGTCGGTGAGCGCGAGGACGTCGAGCAGGACGTCGATGTCGGCGGGGTTCGGGTAGAACGACGCGAACAGCTCCAGCGCTTCGCGGACCTTCAGTTTCGCGGGCAGGGTGCTCTCCTGCAGTTGCGAGCCGAGCCGCTGTCGCAGCGCGTCGCGTTCCTTCGCAGGGTCCAGCCCGAGGACGCGGATCGTGCCCGAGTCGGCGGTCCGCAGCCCCTGGAGGCATTCCACGGTCGTCGTCTTTCCAGCGCCGTTGGTGCCGAGAATGCCGAAGATCTCGCCGCGCTCGACGGTGAACGAAACGCCGTCGACCGCGACCCGTGAGCCGTAGCGCTTGGTGAGGCCGGTGACTTCGATGAGTGGCATGCGGACCACGCTATTTTCGCCGGGCGGTCGGAAGAATGACGCTGAAACCCCAGCTCAGGTGGGATTTTGCTGACCTGAGGGTGGTGCTGGACCCACCCCGTCCATGGCGCTCGGCCTACTGCGCTTCCGGCTCGCGATCGGCGAGACTGGGCACATGACTCACTACGTGCGCTCGGTCGGCCGCGCCTTCGCGCTGGCCGGGTTCGCGCTGGTGAGCTGGCTCGACGTGCTGGCCGAGTTGCTCGCGTTCGGGCTGCTGTGCACGGGCCTGATCTTCTTCTACGCCCCGGCCTTGCTCTGGGCTCGGCGGCGATCGGCCAAGACCAGGGAACTGGTCGCGCGCTGGTGCGGTGTCGAGGTCGAATCGCCGTACCGGCCGGAGCCACCGGAGCCGGCGCCGGAACGTGACGGCTGGTACCGCGACGGCAACCAGCTTTACAAGCGCGCGTGGTGGTTGCGCTGGATGCGCCGGTTCCACTGGGCCACCGACGATCCGGCCACCCGGCGCGAACTCGGCTGGCAGCTGGTCAACCCGCTGGCCGCGCTCGCGCTTCCGGTGGCGACGATGCTCTGCGGGCCGCGCGCGCTGCGCTGGTACGGCCGATGGACGCGTCACTGGCTCGGCCCGCGCGCGGACGGCGAACCGGACATCGGGGTCACGCGGCGTGTGCTGCGCTGGGTGGGCAGGCGGTACGAGTCGCTCGGGCACCAGATGGGGCTGTTCGTGCTGGCGGTGGTCCAGCTGGGATTCACGGTCTGGCCGATTGTGCTGCTCGTCGGCGCGTACCCGGTGGCGGCGCCGATCGTGCTGCTTTCGCGCACCGTCACGAACACGCTGCGCCGGGAGGCCTGGAACTGGACCGGCGTCCGGATCGACCGGCCCTACCTGCCCGCCCCGTCGCTCCCGGTGCCGCGGCCCGACGGGTTGTTCCAGGTCGGCAAGCAGCTCTACGAGGAACCATGGGAGCCGGTCCGGCTCGCCAGGACGCGCTGGGTCACGCGTGACCGCGCGACCTGGCGTGACCTCGCGAGCGGCTTGCTGAACGTGCCGGTCTTCCTGGTGCTGATGATCCCGACGGTCTCGGCGACCTTCTGGGGTTTCCTCGGCCTGCAGGCGCTCTGGATCTGGCGGCCGATCGCGCAGGGCGCGAACTCGGTGTGGAGCACGGACTGGTTCACCATGATCGGCCTGCCCTCGGCGACGACCACTCTCGACGCGCTGAAGCTGACCCCGGTCGCGCTGGGGTTCATGGTCGCCGGCCTGATCCCGGCGACCTGGCTGGCGCGGCAGCAGGCCCGCTTCGCCCGGCTGCTCCTCGGCCCGACCGAGTCCTCGCGGCTCGCGCAGCGCGTCGAACGGCTGAAGGAAACCCGCACCGACGCGTCCGTTGCGCAGGCGGCGGAACTGCGCCGGATCGAACGGGACCTGCACGACGGCGTCCAGGCCAGGCTGGTCGCGATGGGGATGAAGCTCGGCGCGGTCGAGGCGTTGATCGACGCCGATCCGGGCCAGGCGAAGAAGCTGGCCGCCGAAGTGCGGGAGGCTTCGTCGGAGGCGCTCACCGAACTGCGGCTGCTGGTTCGGGGGATTCACCCGCCGGTGCTGTCCGAGCGGGGACTGGTGGACGCGGTGCGCGCGCTCGCGCTGGACAGCCCGCTGGACGCCGAGGTCACCGGTTCGCTGGCCGGGCGGCTGGAGAAACCCGAAGAGGCGTGTGCGTACTTCGCGGTGTCCGAACTGCTGGGCAACGCGGCGAAACACGGTGAAGCACGCACGGTGTCGATCTCGTTGGAGCATCTCGACGGCTTGCTGCGGATCGTCGTCACCGATGACGGGAAGGGCGGCGCGGAACCCGCCCGCGGGTCGGGGATTCGCGGGATCGAGCGCAGGCTGGGCGTGTTCGACGGTAGGTTTTCCCTGACCAGTCCCATCGGCGGACCGACGACGGCGACCGTGGAGATCCCGTGCCAGCTCGACCTCGAACAGTCGTAGCGGAGGACCAGTATCTGCTCCGTGACGGTCTGACGCATCTGCTCGCGGCACACGGGTTCGACGTCGTGGCGGCGGTCGGCTCCGGGCCGGAGCTGGACGCGGCGCTGCGTGAGCACCGGCCCGATGTGTCCATTGTGGACGTACGGATGCCGCCGACGAACACCGACGAGGGGCTGCAGGTGGCGCTGGCCGTCCGCCGCGACATCCCGGGATTGCCGATTCTCGTGCTCTCCCAGCATGTCGAGCAGCTCTACGCCCGCGAACTGCTGGCGGACGGCGTCGGCGCGATCGGCTATCTGCTCAAGGACCGGGTGTTCAACGCCGAGCAGTTCGTCGACGCGGTGCGCCGGGTCGCCGGTGGCGGCACGGTGATGGATCCGGAGGTGATCGCGAAACTGGTGGCGGGCAACAGCCGTGACCCACTGGCCGCGCTCACCCCGCGCGAACGCGAGGTGCTGGCGTTGATGGCCGAAGGCTGCTCGAACGCCGCGATCGCGTCGAGGCTGCATTTCAGCGAGGGCGCGGTCGGCAAGCACACCGCGAACATCTTCGCGAAGCTCGGCATCAGCGCGTCCGACGACACCAACCGCCGCGTGCTCGCCGTCCTCGCGTACCTCGGTGCCGGGTGATCAGAGCAGGACCAGTTCGTGCGCGCCCGCGTCCATCTCCACGACGGTTTCGACCTTCCAGGTGTTCCGGTCGATGACCGACATGGTGCTGTTGGCGTTGACGTAGACGTGGTCCGCGTCGGAAGCGACGCCCAGCGGGGCGGCGCCCACCTCGATCGACTCGACGACGATTTCGCCGCTTTCGGGGTCGGCCACGCTCACCGAGCCCGCCTGGGGCTTGTCGTATTCCCACTGCCGGAAATGCGAAACCACGACCAGTCCGGTGTCCAGCACGTGCACGTTGTGCGGATTGGCGGGCAACGTGACGTCGCGGATTTTCGTGTCCGTTTCGGTGTCGATGACGAACAGCAGCGGCGCGTGCCGGTCGCTGGCGTACAGAATCGAACCGTCGGCGCTGAGTTCGAGATCCTCGGACCCGGTCTGGGTCGGGATCCGTTTCAGCGGACGGCGTTCGACGAGATCGAGCACGGAGACGAACGGGACTTCCTTGTTGCCGGTGTAGGCCTTCGTCGCCGTCGCGGCGAGCCAGTGCGGGCCAGGGACGTCGATCGGGATGTGGCCGATGGGCTCGAAGGTGTCGAGATTCAGGGTGAGCAGGCAGCCGCCGTGTGATTCGCAGACCACGTGCAGTTCGTCGCCCTGAACGGAAAGGTCGTGCGGACCGGCGTACGGCGAAATGTCGATGACCCGCGTGATCGTCCAGGTGGCCGGATCGATGACGACGATTTCCTCGCCTTGGTCGCCGTGCTCGTTGTACCAGCCGTCGCGATAGGTGATCGTGACGTAAAGCAGTTCACGTTTCGTGTCGAAAGCGCACACATGCGGCTGGGGCGGGGTTTTGACGCGGGCGATTTCCCGGAAGTCGGCGTCGAGCGCGGTGACCGTCGAGGCCGCTTGATGACAACTGATGAACATGATTCTCACGCTATGCTCGCGACATAGGTGCGTCCAGAGCACATTCGACAACTCAAAGTTGCACGAGGTGGAACAGTGGATCTGAACCTGCTCACCGCCTTCGACGCGTTGTTGCGCGAGGGCAGTGTGACCGGCGCGGCCGAGCGGCTCGGCCTGTCCAAGCCCGCGATGAGCCGCGCGCTGGGCAGGCTGCGGCGGGTGCTGCGGGATCCGGTGCTGACCAGGGCCGGGCGCGGCATGGTGCTCAGCCCGCTCGCGCTGGAGATGGCGCCCCGCGTGCACGCGCTCGTCGAAGAGGCCACCTCGCTGCTGAGCACAGGGCACGCCGTCGATCTGTCCACTTTGGAACGGACGTTCGCGGTGCGGGCCAACGAAACGCTCGTGGCCCACATCGGTGGGCGGCTGCTGGGGATGATCGCCGAGGAGGCGCCTTCGGTGCGGTTGCGGTTCGTCGCCGAGGGGGACGAGGACGTGCGATCGCTGCGGGACGGCAGCGTCGACCTGGACATCGGCGTCATCGGCGAGACGGGGCCGGAGGTCCACGTCGAACCGCTGTTCCGCGACGACGTGGTGTTCGCGATGCGGCCGGGACATCCGCTCACGCGCGGCGACGTCAGCTGGAAACGGCTCGCGCAGTTCCCGCACATCTCGATCTCCCGGCGCGGCCGGATCGGCGAGACGCCCGCCAAGCACGGCGCGCGGGTGGTGGCGGTCGTCCCGGCGGCTCCCGCGGCGGTCTACCTGCTGCGGGATTCCGACGCCGTCACGCTGATGTCGCGGCAGTTCGCCGCGAAGGCCGGGCTCGCGATCGTGGAGCCGCCGCAGCGGGTCCGGGCGTTGCCGATCTCATTGGCGTGGCACCCGAGGCTCGACGCCGACCCGGCGCATCGGTGGCTGCGAGCCTGCGTACGCCGGGTCTGTCGCGAACTCTCGTGAGCGGTCAGGAACGCGAGACGCGCAGCATCTCGTCGCGCTCCACGACCTTGACGCGTTCGCGGCCGTGCGGGGCGCCGAGGTCCTTCTCGTAGGTGTCGAGCTTGCCCCAGCCTTCCCACGTGGTGAAAGCGATCCCGCGTGCGGCGAGGAAGCCGAGGATCGCGTCGGGGGAAGCGTGCTGCGGCTCGGCGAGCGTGTCGGCGTCGGCCAGGAGACTCGCGATGGTCTCGGCCGCGTCGCCCTTCGTGTGCCCGATCAAGCCGACCGGCCCGCGCTTGATCCAGCCGGTGACGTAGACGCCGGGCACCTGGTTCTCGTCGAGGTCCAGCACGCGGCCGGCCTGGTTCGGCACCACGCCGTTGACGTGGTCGAACGGGACCTCCGGCAGGTGCGAGGACAGGTAACCGACCGCGCGGTACACGGCCTGGACGTCCCAGTCGTGGAACTCGCCGGTGCCGCGGACGTTGCCGTCACCGGTCAGCTCCGTGCGCTCGGTACGCAGGCCGACGACCTTGCCGTCCTCGCCGAGCACCTCGGCCGGCGAGTGGAAGAAGTGCAGGTGCAGCCGCTTCGGGCGGTCGCCCTGGTCGCGGATCGCCCACTCCTGCAGCGTCTTGACCACCATGTCGATCTGCTTCGACTCGCGCAGCGCGGCGATGCTGCCCTCGTCGAATTCGATGTCCTCGGGGTGGACGATGACCTCGACGTTCGGCGAGTGGTCGAGCTCGCGCAGTTCCAGCGGCGTGAACTTCGCCTGCGCCGGGCCGCGGCGGCCGAACACGTGGACGTCGGTGACCGGGCTGGCTTTGAGTCCTTCGTAGACGTTGTCCGGGATCTCGGTGGTGAGCAGTTCGTCCGCGGTCTTCGCCAGGATGCGCGCGACGTCGAGGGCGACGTTCCCGACGCCGAGCACCGCGACACTCGTCGCGGTCAGCGGCCAGGTGCGGGGGACGTCGGGATGGCCGTCGTACCAGGACACGAAGTCGGCGGCGCCGTGGCTGCCGTCGAGGTCGATGCCCGGCAGGTCGAGCGCTCGGTCGGCCATCGCGCCGGTCGCGAAGATGACCGCGTCGTAGAACTCGCGCAGCTCGTCGAGTTTGATGTCGGTGCCGTAGTCGATGTTGCCCAGCAGCCGGATGTTCGGCTTGTCGAGCACCTTGTGCAGCGCGGTCACGATGCCCTTGATGCGCGGGTGATCGGGCGCGACGCCGTAACGGATCAGCCCGAAGGGCGCCGGCATGCGCTCGAAGATGTCGACGGACACGTCGGCATCCGACTTGTCGAGTATGTCGGCGGCGTAGATCCCAGCGGGACCAGCGCCGACCACGGCTACGCGAAGAGAACGGCTCACATCTCCGAGAGTAAGTTAGGCTAGCCTAATTTTTAATGTGATCTGGCGTACGGTCCACCAGCTGGGACGGTTAAGCTGGGCGCATGCGTGTACTCGTGGTCGACAACTACGACAGCTTCGTCTACAACCTCGTCCAGTACCTGGCGCAGCTCGGCGCCGACTGCACGGTGTGGCGCAACGACGTGGTCGACCTCGACAAGATCGGCGAGTTCGACGCCGTGCTCGTCTCTCCCGGCCCCGGTACGCCGGAACGTGCTGGTCAGAGCATGGACGTCATCCGCAAGTGCGCCGAGACGCGGACACCGATGCTCGGTGTCTGCCTCGGCCACCAGGCGCTCGGCGTCGTGTTCGGCGCGACCGTAGATCGTGCGCCGGAGCTGCTGCACGGCAAGACGAGCCAGGTCCGGCACCGCGGCGTCGGCGTGCTCGCCGGACTGCCCGAGGAGTTCACCGCCACGCGGTACCACTCGCTGACCGTGCTGCCCGACACCATTTCGGACGACGTCTTCGAGGTCACCGGCAGCACCGAGTCCGGGATCGTGATGGGCATGCGGCACCGCGAGCTGCCGCTGGAGGGTGTCCAGTTCCACCCCGAATCCGTGCTCACCGAGGGCGGGCACCGGATGCTGGCGAACTGGATGGCCTCGGCCGGACACCCAGTCCCGGCCGCCACCGTGGACGAACTTGAACGCGCGACGAAGGCACTCCAGAAGGCCGCCGCCGCGTGACGTTCGGTGGTTGAGGCGCTACACTGGTGGTTGAGCTGGTCGGTCCGCGGACGCGGCCGGAAGTGAGCCGGGGAACGTGCCCGCCGGATGACGGGACCCCCGGCTTCGCGCTATCCGGGGTCCACTGTGGTGATCTCGATTAGATGCGCGTTGTTGATCGTTTCCCACGGTTCCCATTCCTCGTGGTGATGTGCGGCGACGTAGGCGGACGCGACCCAGTCGGCAGGCCATAGCAACGGCAACGCCTTACCAGCATGGTCGACGCGCAATGCGGCAGTGATCCGGCGGGAACGACGGAGCCGCTCGCAGGTGCGACGGTCATGCCGGTCGCCACCCCCGCGGCTCTCCAAGACCACCTGGCGAGCTTGTTCGATGTGTTCAAGCCGAGGCAGCAGTTCGCGCAGGAGTTGCGCGCGTGCGTGCTCCTGGTCGGCTTTGCCGCAGCCGGTGGTGAGAAGGATGGCACCGTGCAGCGGGAACTCGCCCAAGGTTTTCGCCACGGCGAGGCGACGCTCGTACCGCTCGGTGCGGTAGTGCAACGGCAGCCCGGCTTCCTGCATTGTGGCCAGCGTTGTGGTGATGTGCTCGTGGGTGCTTACCGCTGTGAGGACGGCGGCTACGACGTAGAGGCGCTGTCCGTCCGGGAGACGGGCGCCTGCTTCGTCCACATGAGCCACCGTGTGCTCGACCACTCACGAACAGTAGCGGCGAGTACCGACAGTGTCGCTGTGCGGGTAAGACTGGGGAAGTGACGGCAGAACTGATCCGGCTGGTGGGGGTCGGCAAGTGGTACGGCCGAGGGGAACCGGTGCTCGACGGCGTCGATCTCAGCGTGCCGCGCGGCCGGGTCATCGGCATCCTCGGCACGAACGGCTCCGGTAAGTCCACGTTGCTGCGGATTCTCGCGGCGCTTTCGCGGGAGAGCGCCGGCCGCGTCGTCGGGCGGCCGCGGGTCGGTTATCTCCCGGATCGGTTTCCGGCGGGGCAGCGGATGAGCGCGCGGGCGTATCTCCGGCACATGGCGCGGATCCACGGGCTGGCCGACCTTTCGGTGATCGACCCGCTGCTGGATCGGCTGGCGTTGGTGGGCGGGCCGCGTTCGCCGTTGCGGACGCTGTCGAAGGGCAACGCGCAGAAGGTCGGTCTCGCGCAGGCGGTGCTGGTCGATCCCGAACTGCTGATCCTCGACGAACCCTGGTCCGGTTTGGACGTCGAGGCGCACGCCGTGCTCGGCGAACTCGTCGCGGAGACGAAGAACCGCCGTGCGAGCGTGGTGTTCACCGACCATCGCGCCGCCGTGGTGCACGAGCACGCGGACGACGTCTATCGAATCGAGCACGGGCGACTGTCCGTCGTCGAGTCCACAGTGGACATACCGGCGGCCACGCGGATCGTGCTGCACGGGGCGGGCGGCGACCTCTCCGCCGAGCCGGGCGTGCGCGAAACCGTCGCCGATGGAGCGCGGGTGGTGCTGACGGTGGAAGCCGAGCACGCGGACGCGGTGTTGCTACGCGCGCTCAACGGCGGCTGGTCGGTGCGGGAGGTGGCGCCGTGCTCGCGATGACGTGGTATTACCTGGCGTTGCTGGCCCATTCGCAGCGGTACCTGCCCGCCGTGCTGGTCTACCTCACGGTGAACGTCATCCTGTACTCCGACCCGCGATCGCCGTTGATCCCGCAGTACGGCGTCAGCGCGGGGGCGCTGCTCGTGGTGTCCTGCTGGCTGACGATCGCCACTCTCGACATCGAGGATCCCGTGCAGCGGCTGATCACCTTCAGCCACGCGCGACGGCTGCGCGCGGTGCTCGGCGGGGCCGTGCTGGCGGTGCTCGGCTGCGCGTTGGTGCTCGCGTGCGCGTCCGTGGCGTGGTCGGTCATCAAGTCCGGCCACGGTCCGGCACCCGTGCTCGGGCTGGGACTCGCGGCGCATCTGATCTGCGCGGTGTTCGGGATCGTGATCGGGCTGCCGTGCTCCCGGCTGCTCGTGCCGCGCGTCGGCTGGACGGTGCTGGCCGCGGTCCTGGTGCTGGCCGCGGTGTTGCTGCTCAAATGGCTGCCGCTGGCGAACCCGCTGCTGCGCGCCATGACCAACGACCGCCCGCTTACCGGGCCGCTGACGCTCGCGGCGGTGCTCGCCCTCGTCCTGCTTTTCGCCAGCGGTACCGCGGTGGGCTGGCTACTCCGCCGCCGCGCCTGAACGCACTTGAGTGAGGAGGGCGCGCCAGGCTGGGGTGGGGAGGGTCAGGTGGCCTGCGGTGCGGTCCTTGCTGTCGCGGATGCCGACGGCCGGTGCCGCGAACGCCACCTCGACGCAGCTGCCGCCATTGCCGCCGCTGTGGGAGCTGGTGCGCCAGCCGGTGAAGGCGACCTCGACGCAGTCGCCGCCATTGCTGTTGCTGTAGGAGCTGGTGAACCAGCCGGTGGTGGGGAACTCTGGGGCAGGCATGGCACTCCCCTTCAGGTGGCGGTCTACTTATAGGACTCTGCCACCTTAGCGATGAACTTTCGAGAGTTTTCCGGGTCCAGTGCCGAGTCGCGGAGGCGGCGGAAAACGATGCTGTACCTGGTGAACTCGTCCGGTTCCTTGAGGTAGGTCGCACCGAACAAGTCCTCCAGATACACGGTCGAGAAATTCTGTTCCTGTAGGCGGAACAACGCGAAGGCGGACGGCATCGTGATGCGGTCCGGGACGTCGAAGGGCAACACTCGGACGGTGATATTGGGTCGCTTGGACGCCGTGATGAGCTGCTTGAGTTGCCCGTACATGATGGTCTTGCTGCCTTGGATCCGGCGCAGCACGGCCTCGCTCAGCACCACGTCGAGCCGCAGCGACGGTCGCCCGTTGCGCCGCAGCGCCATCTGTCGTTCCAACCGGGTAGCCACCTGCTTCTCGACGATCCGCGCGTCGGCCTCCGGCTCCCAGGCCAAGATGTTCGACCTGGCGTAGTCCTCGGTCTGAAGCAGCCCCGGCACTCCTTCGGACTGGTAGTTGCGGATTTCGGTGGCGTCCCATTCCAGTGCCAGGAAGCGGCGGAACCAGTCGGGGACCGCGTCGCGTTCGGCTGACTTGCGGCGACGGCGGCGCTTGGGCTGGGCCTCGGCGAGCGTGACCAGGTAGTCGCGCTGCTCCGGGGTCGCGCGGTAGAACTCGGCGAGCTTGCGGATGTCCTCGGGATCAGCGGTCTGGTTGCCGTTCTCCAGCTTGGACAGTTTCGGCGTCTGCGCGTTGATGGCTCTGCTGGCCTCGAGCGCGGTATAGCCTGCTTCCTCGCGCAGTCGTCGCAGCTCGATACCCAGCTGGGTCTTCAGCAACTCCGGGTCTGACGGAATGTCCATGCGCGAATACTAGCAGTTGTCACAAGAGAAAGTTTCTTGCTACCGTCCGAGCTATGGAACCTAGTGAGGCAGCGTACCGGCGGCTCATCCATGACAACGCCGTCGCGGGAAAGCCCAGGTTGTTCACGGTTTTCGGGACGATGAAGCGGTCTCCCGACGAGCCGCTCATCGGCTGGGGCATGCAGTTGCCCGACGAGGGCGGAGTGCTGTTCTGCTTCTTCGAGGACAGCACGGTTCACTCTTCCGATACCCCGGAACGGTTGTTGGAGGTGCTGCGCATCATCGGCGATGTGGACCTCGAATGGCTCGACTCATGAGAAAGGCCCGCACGGAGAACCGTGCGGGCCCTGCTCAGGTCCGCATGGCGTGAGGGCCGGCCGGGGGGGTACC
>NZ_JBHYIK010000026.1:43040-52920 GCF_042739735.1 Amycolatopsis sp. NPDC059027
TCTGTGCGACATAAATTCTTCACAGTGCGCTCAGTCTCCCGCGTGCGGGCCTTTCTCAGGACCTCATGCCGTCAGGGCCTGCCTGGCGGGAACAGGCCTGAGGTCGACGAACTCGACGACGTCGGATTGCCGTTGCTGTCGGCGACGAAGATCGTGACCGTCGCGGTCTTGCCGATCTGCGTCCCGCTCTGCGGATTGGTCTTCACGATCGTGCCGGGATCGCCCTTGCCGGAGCGATCCGTCTGCTTGTTGAAGCTGCCCTTCCAGCCCTTGGACTGCAGCAACTGCTGTGCCGACTCGGGAGTCTGACCGGTCAGGTCGGGCAGGGTGATCTGCTGCTGCGAACCGTCCGACACGACCAGCGTGATGGTGGTGCCCGGCGGCAGCGAACCGCTCGCGCTCTGGCTGATGACCTCGCCCTCGGGCTTGTCCGAAGCCTGGTCCACCCGCTTGACCGTGAATCCGGAGGCCTTGAGCGCGGCGGCGGCCGAGGAGTACTGCTGGCCGGTGTAGTCCTGGGCGTTCTTGTTCCCCTGCGCCTTTCCGACCACGATGTCCACAGTGGAGTTGAGTTCCACCGAGGAGCCCGCCGCCGGGTTCTGGGACTGGACCATTCCGGCCTGGCTCGGGTCGTTGACCTCCACCTCGGTGGTGTTGCCGATCCGCAGCTTGCTGTTGGTGAGTTCCTTCACCGCGTCGGTGAGGGACTTGCCCTTGAGGTCGGGGACGCTGGTCTGGCCGGGCTTCGCCCCCACGGACAGCGTCACCTGCTGGTCGACCGGGACGCTCTGCCCCTCGCCGGGCTCAATCTTGACGACCTTGCCGATGTCGTCGGCGGTACAGGTCGGACCGCCGTCGGTGGGCTGGGCGCCACCGCAGACGACCTGCTTGTCCGGGCCGATGTTGGTGAAGCCCTGTGAGCGCAGTTTGGCCTTGGCCACCTCAACCTGCTGGTGCAGCACCTGCGGGATGGGCTTGGCCTCCGACTTGTAGTTGAACGCACCGAGCAGCGCCATGATGCCGAGCACCGCAGCGAGCACGAACACCCCCGCGCCGATCGCCAGCCAGATCCGGCGTCGTCGTTTCGCCTTCGGGTCTTCCTCCGGTTCGGCGTAGTCGTCGTACGCCTGCGTCCGGCGGTCGGTGTCCATGACCTGGGTGCGCTCGTCCTCGGACATGACCATCGGCGCCGACGGCCGCTGCCCGGACAGCGTGCGCACCAGGTCCGAACGCATCTCGGCGGCGGACTGGTAGCGGTTGGCCGGGCCCTTCGCCAGCGCCTTGAGCACGACGGCGTCCAGCTCCGGCGACACCGCGGGGTTCACCGTGGACGGCGCGCTCGGGTCCTCCCGGACGTGCTGGTAGGCCACGGCCACCGGGGAGTCCCCGGTGAACGGCGGCTCCCCGGTGACCAGTTCGTACAGCACGCAGCCGGCGGCGTAGACGTCCGAACGGGCGTCGACCGACTCGCCGCGTGCCTGCTCCGGCGAGAGGTACTGCGCCGTGCCGATCACCGCGGCGGTCTGGGTCATCGCGGACTGGCCGTCGTGCATCGCGCGGGCGATGCCGAAGTCCATCACCTTGACCGCGCCGTTCTTGGTGATCATGACGTTCGCGGGCTTGACGTCGCGGTGCACGATGCCGTGCCGGTGCGAGAAGTCCAGCGCGGCGCAGACGTCGGCCATGACCTCCATCGCGCGCTTCTGCGACAGCGGGCCCTCGGTCTTGACGATGTCCCGCAGCGTCCGGCCCTCGACGTACTCCATCACGATGTACGGCAGCGGGCCGAACTCGGTGTTCGCCTCGCCGGTGTCGTAGACCGCGACGATCGCCGGGTGGTTCAGCGCGGCGGCGTTCTGTGCCTCCCGGCGGAACCGCTCCAGGAACTGCGGGTCACGGGCCAGGTCGGCACGCAGGATCTTGATCGCGACTTCCCGGCCGAGGCGCACGTCGTGGCCGTGATGGACCTCGGACATGCCTCCGTAGCCGAGCGTGTCGCCCAGCTCGTACCGGTTGGAGAGCAGTCTGGGTGTGCTCATCTCTGAATGCCGTTCCATTCCGTCCAAGATGTGGTCATGATGCCTTGCCGGCCGTCGTTTTCGCGCGACCCCGATGTCGCGCGGCCCGGCGCTCTGCCATACGGGACCACGGGGTACATGGTCGGCGCGAGTGACTGCGCGGGAGCGGGGGATTGTCCGCCCGGAACCGGTTCATTCGTCTCCACGTTCCGCGGCGGGGCTCCGTTGCCCGAACCGACCAGCTTCATGGCGACCAGCGCGCCTGCCGCGAGGACAGCGACGATGATCACCGCGAGCAACACCCACCAGCCCCACTGGCTCCTGCGCCGGGGAGCCGGGGACACCGGGTGCATGGCCGGGCGAGACGGCGGACCGATCGCGACCATCGGGTTGGGTGGAGACAGGGGGGCCGGTGGCGCCAGCGACGGCTGCACCGGCAGCTGGTTCGCCGGGTACGACGCCTGGACCAGCCCGGACGGCGTCGGCAACGGGAGGCCGGCACGGACGGCGGCGACCGCGTTCGCGAACTCGCCACCCGCCGAATAGCGCTGGCGGGGGTCCTTGACGAGCGTCGCCTCGATCACCGCGCGGGCCCCCGGCGGGACGTCGGGAGGCAGCGGGGGCGGGATGTCGCGGATGTGCATCATCGCGACCGTCACCGCGTTCTCGGAGAGGAACGGCCGGTGCCCGGCGAGACATTCGTACCCGCACACGGCGAGCGAATAGACGTCGCTGGCGGGTTCGGCCACGTGCCCGAGCGCCTGCTCGGGGGCGATGTAGTGGGCGGTGCCCATGACCATCCCGGACCGGGTCACCGGTGCCGCGTCGGCGGCCTTCGCGACGCCGAAGTCGGTGATCTTCACCTGCCCTGCCGGGGTCACCAGGATGTTGCCCGGTTTGACGTCTCGGTGCACCAGGCCCTGTTCGTGCGCGGCCTGCAGCGCGTTGCCCGCCTGCTCCAGGATGTCGAGGGTGAAGTCGGCCGACAGCCGCCCGTGCTTGGCGAGCAGCCCGGCGAGCGGGTCACCCTCGACCAGTTCCATGACCAGGTAGGCGATCGACAGCTCGTCCCCGGTGCCCTGCTCGCCCGCGATCGTCTCGCCGTAGTCGTGCACGGCGGCGATGCCGGGGTGGTTGAGCGAGGCCGTCATCCTGGCTTCGGTGCGGAAGCGGTGCAGGAACTCGGCGTCGCCGGAGAGCTCCGCCTTGAGCACCTTGACCGCGACCGTCCGGTCGAGCCTGGTGTCGCTGGCCTGCCAGACCTCGCCCATCCCGCCGACGGCGATCCGGTTCGTCAGCTTGTACCGCTCGGCCAGCAGCTGACCCGAGGACAGCATCCGCTATCCACCCCCGAGCTTGGCGTTGATCGCGGCGCGGCCGATCTCGGCGGCGACCGAGCCACCGGTCGCGGCCAGCCCGCGGTTACCGCCGCTTTCGACGATGACCGCGACGGCGATCTGCGGGTCGTTGGCCGGCGCGAACGCGGTGTACCAGGCGTGCGGCGGGGTCTGCTTCGGGTTGACGCCGTGCTCGGCGGTCCCCGTCTTGGATGCGATCTGGATCTTCGGGTTCTTGCCGCCGCCCTTGGTGTTGGCCTCGGACGCGATCATCATGTCCTTGAGGATCCCGTTGTTCTCACTGGACATCACCGGCGTTCCGGTGAGCTCCTTCGGGGCGTAATCCTCGATCGTGGACAGGTCCGGCGCCAGCACCGACTGCACCAGCTGCGGCGTCATCGCCATGCCACCGTTCGCGATGGTCGCCGACAGCATGGCGTCCTGCAGCGGCGTGAGCCGGACGTCGCGCTGGCCGATGCCGCTCTGGTAGAGCGCGCCCTGCGAGTCCAGCGGACCCAGCGTGGAGGACACGACCTTCATCGGCACGGTCATGTTGTTCTGCCCGATGCCGTAGTTCGCGGCGGTCTTGTTCAGCTTGTCCTTGCCCAGCTCACCGGCCATCTGCGCGAAGGGCACGTTGCACGAGTACGCCAGCGCGTCCTTGAACGTGCTGCCGGGGCAGGGCTCGCCCCCGTAGTTTTCCAGCGTGACTTCGGTGCCGGGCAGCTTGGTGTTCGGCGAGGTATCGATCTTGTCGGTCGGCTTCTTGCCCGCCTCGAGCGCGGCCGCGGCGGTGACCAGCTTGAACGTCGAACCCGGCGGGTAGTACTCCGAGATCGCCCGGTTCAGCATCGGGTTCTTGTCGTCCTTCTTGGTGTACGAGTCCCACGCGGCGATCTGGTCCTTGCCGCTGTGCGTGGAGAGCTTGTTCGGGTCGTAGGACGGCGTCGAGACCATCGCCAGGATGCGGCCGGTCTTCGGCTCCAGCGCGACCACCGCGCCGGTGTAGCCGTGCTTCATCATCCCGTCGTAGGCGGCCTTCTGCACCGCGGGATCGATCGTCAGCCGCACGTTGCCGCCGCGCGGGTCGCGGCCGGTGACCATGTCCGAGAGCCGCCGCACGAACAGCCGGGGGTCCGAGCCGTTGAGGACGTCGTCCTCGGCGCGTTCCAGCCCGCCGGAGCCGTAGTTGATCGAGTAGTAGCCGGTGACCGGCGCGTACATCGGCCCGTCGGTGTAGGTGCGGGTGAACTTGTACTTGTCGTTCGACTTCTCGACCTTGGCCAGCACCGTGCCGTTCGGCGTGACGATCTGGCCGCGCTCCCTGGCGTACTCGTCGTAGAGCACCCGCTGATTGCGCGGGTTCGAGCGGTAGTCGTCGGCCTTGACCACCTGGATGTAGGTCGCGTTCCCGAGCAGGAGCACCACCATCACCAGCATCGCGATGCCGACCTTGCGCATGGGGGTGTTCACTGGGCCCTCCCGTCCCCGGCGACCGGCGGGCGCTGCACCATCACGGTGTGCGCCTCGGCCAGCGGGGCCTGCGGTTGCTGTGGCTTCGGCCGCGCGGCCGGTTTGCGTGCCGCGTCGGAGATTCGGAGCAACAGGGCCACCAGGATGTAGTTCGCGAGCAGCGACGAGCCACCCTTGGACAGGAACGGAGCGGTGATACCGGTCTCCGGGATGAGCTTCGTGACGCCGCCGACGACGACGAAGATCTGCATGACGATGGTGAACGCGAGCCCGCAGCCCAGCAGCTTGCCGAAGGTGTCCCGCACGGCCAGCGCGTTGCGCATCCCGCGCATCGCGATCAGCAGGTACAGCATCAGCACCGCGGCGAGCCCGATGAAGCCGAGCTCCTCGCCGATGCCCGCGGTGATGAAGTCCGTGTTCGCCTCGGGCACGATGTCGGGCCGTCCCGCGCCGAGGCCGGTGCCGCCGATACCGCCGGTGCCGAGCCCGAACAGGCTCTGCACCATCTGGTAGCCCTTGTTGTCGATGTCGGCGAACGGATCGATCCAGTTCTCCACCCGGACCCGGACGTGCGCGAACAGGTTGTAGGCGATCACGCAGCCCACCGCGAAGAAGCTGAGCCCGACGATCACCCAGATGGCCCGCTCGGTGGCCACGTAGATCATCACCAGGATGATGCCGAACAGCAGCAGTGCCGCGCCGAGTTCCTTCTCGAAGGCGAACACGCCCATGCAGACGATCGCGGCGATCAGCAGCGGGCCGAGGTCGCGGGCGCGGGGCAGCTCGACACCCACGATCTTCTTGCCCGCCACCATGAACAGATCGCGCTTGGACACCAGGAACGACGCGAAGAAGATGATCAGCAGGATCTTCGCGAACTCGCCCGGCTGGATCGAGAAGCCGGGAAGCCTGATCCAGACCTTCGCGCCGTTGGCCTCGGAGATGCTCGCGGGCAGCAGCGCGGGCAGGATCAGCGCGACGATGCCGACCAGGCCCGCGGTGTAGCCGTAACGGGTCAGCGTGCGGTGGTCGTTGACCACGATCAGCACGGCCACGAACAGCACCAGCGAGATGACGGTGAACAGCAGCTGGCTGGGCACGGCGGGGCTGAACTTGTCGTCCGCCTCGGTCGCGCGGTCCTCGTACGCCAGGTCGAGGCGGTGGATCATCACCAGGCCGATGCCGTTGAGCAGTGCGACACACGGCAGGATCACCGGGTCGGCGTTCGGTGCCCAGCGGCGGACGGCCAGGTGCGCGGCGGTCAGGATGCCGAGGTAGGCGAGGCCGAGCCAGAGGATCGTGAGGGTGAGTTCCTGCTCCTGGTTCGCCTCGACGATCACCAGCGCGAGCGTGACGATCACCGCCGCGAACGCCAGCAGCAGCAACTCGGCGTTGCGCCTGCCGGGCAGTTCGCGGGGCGGGTTGGTCTGGAACTGGGCGGACACCGAGTCGGCCAGCTGCTGCTGACTCATCAGTTACCGCCTCCCGTCGTCGGTGCCGTACTCGGCGTCGAGCAGTCCCTCCCCGCTGGCTGGTTCGCCGACGACGAGGCGGGAGTGGGCTCACCCGACGACGGAGGCGCCGAGCTCGGCGTGGGGGTCGGCTGCCCGGACTGACCCGGCGCGGCCGGCTTGCAGTCGTTGAGCCGCTTCTGCCGCTGAAGGAAGTCGTCGATGTACTTGCGGGCGTCGTCGAGGCTTTCCTTCTTGACGCCGTTCTTCACCGCGATCCGCGCGTCTTCCTGCAACTGCGGCACGCGCAGCTTCGCCGTGCACACCTGACCCGGCGGGCAGGAACCCTGCTCGTACGAGTGCAGCTGGATGCCGAGAATGCTGCCGGGGACGCCGCGGAAGATCACGACCTCCTCGTCCGCTCCCTCGCCGACATAGTACTGACTCAGCACGAAATACCGGGTCGCGATCGCGGCCGCGGCCAGCACGATCAGCACCACCAGCGAGCCGATCAGCCAGCGAAACCGCTTCCGGCGCTTCGCCTTCGGATCCTGCTGCGGCTGCGGCAGCTCCGGTCTCGGCTGCTGCGGCGGCTGCGTCAGCGCCCTGGCCCGCGCGGCGGGCGAATCGCCCTGGTGCCGTTCGTCGCTGCCGTCCCCGGCGGCGCCCCCGACGATCGGGGCGTCCTCACCGAAGTCGACGTCGACGACGTCCGCGATGATCACCGTGACGTTGTCCGTGCCGCCGCCCTTGAGCGCCAGCTCGATCATCCGGTCGGCGCACTCCTGCGGGTCGGCGATCTGCACCGCCTCGGCCAGCGTCTCGTCGCTGACCATCCCGGACAGCCCGTCCGAGCAGATCAGGTACCGATCGCCGGCGCGGGCCTCCCGCACGGTCAGGCTCGGCTCCACCTCGTGCCCGGTCAGCGCCTTGAGCAGCAGCGAACGCTGCGGGTGGACCGCGGCCTCCTCCGGCGTGATCCGGCCCTGTTCGAGCAGTTCGTTGACGAAGCTGTCGTCGCGGGTGATCTGGGTGAACTGCCCACCGCGCAACAGGTATGCGCGCGAGTCGCCGACGTGCACCAGGCCGAGCCGGGTGCCGGCGAACAGCACCGCGGTCAGCGTCGTGCCCATCCCGTCGAGGTCGGGGTCCTGCGAGACCAGCTCGGCGATCGCGCCGTTGCCGGTGGCCACCGCGTCGCGCAACTGGGCGAGCAGGTCGTCACCGGGTTCGTCGTCGTCGAGCGGGGCGAGCGAGGCGATGACGACCTTGCTGGCCACCTCACCGGCCGCGTGCCCGCCCATACCGTCGGCGAGCGCGAGAAGGCGGGGACCGGCGTAGACGGAGTCCTGGTTGCTCGAACGCACCAGGCCCCGGTCACTGCGGGCCGCGTAGCGGAGGACGAGAGTCATGGGCGAAGCTCGATCACCGTCTTGCCGATCCGGATGGGGACTCCGAGCGGGACCCGGAGGGGTGCAGTGACCTTAGCCCGGTCGAGATAGGTCCCGTTCGTCGAGCCCAGATCTTCCACGTACCAGTCCTCCCCGCGCTGCACGATCCGGGCATGCCGGGTCGAGGCGTAGTCGTCGTCGAGCACCAGCGTCGAATCGTCGGCGCGGCCGATCAGGATCGGCCTGCCGTCGAGCGCGATCCTGGTCCCGGCCAGCGCCCCATGGGTCACCAGCAGTTGCTGCGGTGCCTTGCTGCTGCGTGGCTTCTTCTTGTCCTTGGTGCGGCGGAAGCTCGGCACCTGTACCCGGAGCCCCGACGCCGCGTACAGGTCCGAACGCACGATCCGCAGCGCGGCGAACACGAAAAGCCAGAGCAGCACGAGAAAGCCCACCCTGGTGAGTTGAACGACCAGCTCTGGCACTTGTTGTGTCCGCTCCCGACTCTGCACGCAGCCCACGACGCCGGTTCGCCGCAGTACGCCCGCAAGGGCAATTCTGCACCGAACCTACTCAGTGCCCGCCGCTCAGCCCTGGGTTCGGAACACGAGGGACGAATGACCGACGCGGATGACGTCGCCGTCGGCGAGCTGCCACGTCTGCACCGGCGTGCCGTTCACCGTGGTTCCGTTGGTCGACCCGATGTCCGCCAGCGTCGCGCTCTGCCCGTCCCAGGTGATCTCCAGATGCCGGCGTGAGACCCCGGTGTCCGGCAGCCGGAAGTCGGCGTCCTGACCGCGGCCGACCACGTTCCCGCCCTGCTTGAGCGAGTACGTCCGGTTCGACCCGTCGTCCAGCTGCAGGCTCGCCGCCAGCTGCCGCGCGCCACCGCCGTAGCCGCCGCCCTGCTGCGCGTACGGGTCGCCCGCGGGCTGGCCGTATCCCTGCTGCTGGCCGTACTGGTCGTAGCCGCCCTGCTGGCCGCCGTACTGGTCGTACCCGCCCTGCTGCTGGCCATAGCCCTGGTCGTATCCGGGCTGCTGCTGGCCGTACCCCTGGTCGTACCCGGGTTGCTGCTGGCCGCCGTACTGGTCGTACCCGGGCTGTTGCCCGCCGTAGCCCTGGTCGTATCCGGGCTGCTGCTGGCCGTACCCCTGGTCGTACCCGGGCTGCTGACCGTAACCCTGGTCGTATCCGGGCTGCGGCGGTTGCCCGTACCCCTGGCCCTGGTCGTAGCCGCCCTGCTGGCCATAGCCCTGGTCGTACCCGGGCTGTTGCTGGCCACCCTGCTGTCCGTAGCCGTACTGGCCGTGCTGCTGCTGGCCGTACGGGTCACCCTTGTCGTATTGGCCTTGGCCGTAGCCGGGGGGCTGGCTCATTGCTGGGTCTCCTGCGTTGCTGGGTAGTGCCGACCGTGACGAACCGGCGGCGTCAGGAGACCTGACGTCGGGATCGACGGACGAACGGGTCTTGAACTGTCCAGTATGCAGCGCCTCGTTGCGCTCGAGTGACACGACGACGTCACCATAGGTGTCCCAGCCGTGCTCGGCGAGATGTTCCGCCACAGCCCTCGCCAGTGCACTGGTGACTCTTTGCTCGTCACCGGCCATGCGCTCGTGATCAGCCTGCCCCAGCGACACGATGTAGTGATTCGGGGCGAGCTGCCGACCGCCTGCCAGCTCACGAACGTTCTCCTCGCTTTCCCGCTCGAGCGCAACCGCCACTTCCTGAGTGACGACATTGCCACCGAACATGCGCGCGAAGGTATTACCCACCAGGTTCTCGAGGCGCCTGTCAAAGCGCTCAACGCGGCCCACCGGGGCAAACCTCCTCACGCCTGTTGCTTCCGCTCCGATCCTATCCGGGTAAGCGCCGCTGGACACGACCCCCGGTGAAACCCGTTCAAACCCCCTGTTAAGCTGTACGAGCTGTCAAAGTGACTCGCGCGAGTGGCGGAATGGCAGACGCGCACGGTTCAGGTCCGTGTGTCCGAAAGGACGTGAGGGTTCAACTCCCTCCTCGCGCACGCTGGGGCTGACGACGAAATCAGCCCGCCGTGACCGACGTAATGGCCGGTCAGGGAGCGAGATGTGACAGTGAAGGGGCCGCCACCCCCGCGCCGTCACAGCGTTTTTGGGGGTTGGTTGGGTGGGGGGTGGGGTTTGTGACGGGTGATAGAGGGGATCTCCACACGACTCGATGGGGTTGAATAG
>NZ_JBHYIK010000026.1:52930-60490 GCF_042739735.1 Amycolatopsis sp. NPDC059027
GGGGGCCCCCCCCCAACCCCCCCCGCGGTCCCCCTCTTTGGGGCGGGTGGGGGGGCGTTTGGTCCGGGGCCCGGCCCCCCCCCCGGCCCCCCTTCACTGCTTTCTGGGGTCTGTGTGCGGAGGCGGTTGGGTGTTCGCGCGGGTCAGTGCGGTGAGCGCCTCAGTTCGCTTCGGGTTTCCAGTCGGTCAGCGGCCGGGTTGCTCGTCGGCGTCGCCGTCGTCGAGGTGGTGTCGCGGGGTCGGCCGGGTGAGTGTGTCGCCAGTGGGCGCGTTTGCGCAGGTTCGAGGCGGCGAGCTGGAACCCGACGAGGAAGTGGACCGCCGCGATGCCGCGGATCCGGCGGCATCCGGCCGATTCGAGGTTGGTGTTGGTCGGGTCTTTGAGGTAGCCGTTCGTGCCCTCGATCCCGTTGCGCAGCGTGTGATAGGCCCTGTCCCATTCCGGGCTCTCGAACGGCAACGCCTGGCCGTGCTTCGCCCCGGCCTCCGGCGGGATCGTCACCGACTGCTGCGCGCAGACCACCGGCGGCTCGACCGGGCTCGCCGCGGGGACCACGGTGGGTTTGGCGGTGAACCGCATCGACGACTTCTTCAGCGGACAGCGAACGGTCGGTTGTGTCCCGGCGGCGGGGCAGAGCATCCGCTGGTGTCCCTCGTTGTCAGGGTGCGCTTTCGGACGAAGTTCGTAGGCCCGGCGGGCAACCAGGCGTTGCCGCCAGGTGCGCTCGTCGATCTGCTCGCCGCGGAACTCGGCGGTGGTGTCGGTGAGGGTGGCGGGCATGTGTGGGCAGTGCCACCGTCCCTCGACCTGGACTGCGCCGGCGTGCTCGGCCTGGATGCCGAGCTGGTCGTCGCGGTAGTCGAACAGCAGCCCGAACCCCAGTGCCCCGGTCGGGAGCTGGAACGTGTCCGGTTCACTGTTGTTATAGGCACGATCCCCAGCGAGCATCCCGGTCGGCCACCCGTCCGCGACGGCGTGTTTGAGCACGTCGGTCGCGGCGCCGCCGGGGCGGTGCCCAGGACGTTCGAGGGTGTAGCCGCCGACCAGGACCGGTGGTGCGATCCGGTCGTCGACCGGATGGGTCGAGCCGTTGACCAGCAGCGTGGCCTCGTAGCCGAACAGCTCCTTCACGATCTTCTTCTTCGCCTTGCCCGAAGTACTCGCGCCGGGACGGGGTTTCTCCGTGATGGAGCGGAGGTAGAGCCCGGCGTCGGGGTCGGCCGAGGTCGTTCCGGACTGGCGGGACGGTTTGCGTGCGTTGGCTCGGATCGGGGTCGCGTCCACGCAACTGCCGGTCGCCGGATAGGACCGCAGAACTTCCAGCATCCCGGCCCAGCTCGGAGCGAGTACCCGATGACCCACCCAATCCCGCAGTGTGCGGAGTTCGGCCTGCTCGCCCAAGGTCATCGGGCGCAGGCGGGCAGCGAGTTCGTCCTCGGACAGCTTCCGGTTCTTCGGGTTCGGCGAGTCGTCGAACACGGTGATCATCGCGTGGAACAACCGGCGGATGACCGCGTAGGAGGCCTCCACCGAGTCGGCGGTCAACACCCGCTCCCCGATGCCGAGCAGTCGGCGGGACCGGGGCGTGATGCGGTGGTGCAGCAGCATGTTCACCCCGGTCAGCAGCACGGTCCGGTCGGTCACCGCAGTCAGCAACAGCCCGACCAGCAGCGCCTCGACCGTGATGGTGCGGGGCCGGCCGGCGGGGCTGCGCCGTCGCCGGGCCAGCGCGGTGGTGAAGAACTCGACCAGGCCAGTGTCGGCGATGTAGCTGCGGGCGCGGTCGAGTTCGGCGTCCGGAACGGGAACGAGCTCGTCGCCGAGCACGCTCTCCGCGGCGGCCGCGGCATTCACGCTCGCTCGCGCAGGTGCCGTTCGGCCCGCTGTGCCCCGACCTGCGGCAGGTGCGGCAGCAACCGGTCCAGACTCGAGAGGCCGTCCAGTCCGGCGGCGGCGACCAGCACCGGCAACGGCGTCCCCGCGGCCAGGTGCTCGGCGAGCCAGGTGTCGCGCATCCGAGCGACCTTGACCGGCGGGGTGGTGGGACTGCGATGAGCCCGCCCCAGCAGGTTCGACACCAGGTTCTTCGCCCGGACAGTCTTGGGACGGAACAGGAATTCGCTCTCTACGTCCGCGAGTTGTCCTGCCAGGGCCTGTTCCCAGCGCTGGCAGCAAACCACCAGCCGTGCCCGCCGCCCCAGGATCTCGATCACGACCGCGCCGTTGCCGACGACCCGGACCTGGCCCGCGCGCAGGGCGATGACCTCCTCGGTCGACAACCCGCAGCCCAGCCCCAGGGTCAGCAGCAGGATGCAGGC
Source organism: Amycolatopsis sp. NPDC059027 (assembly GCF_042739735.1). Lineage (NCBI taxonomy): Bacteria > Bacillati > Actinomycetota > Actinomycetes > Pseudonocardiales > Pseudonocardiaceae > Amycolatopsis > Amycolatopsis sp. NPDC059027. The sequence continues at coordinate 55,250 of NZ_JBHYIK010000026.1, forward strand.
GGTGCGCAGCCCGTCAGTGGGCTGCGACCTCGCCCACGACCACAGACTGGCCTGCTCACCCGAGGTGTAGGGGCGGGCGGTGTCCGACGCGGACAACGGGATAGGTATCGCGCCGTCGACCCCGTGGACCGCGTCGGACAGCCTCCGCAGGCGAGCCCGGTAGGTCGCGCGGGTGTGCGAGGACAGCCCGGAACAGCCCAGGTCCAGAAACCAGTCGATGGTGCTCGCGTCCAGCCATGTCCGCGCGTCGATGATCCCGTGCCCGTCGCAGAACATCGCCAGCCTGGCCACGACCGACATCAGCTCGGCCGCGTCGTAGGGCAGCCCGGGCCCGGCCTGACTGACCAGAGCACGCACCCGGTCGCAGACCCGGTCCCAGGCTGGTGGCGTGTCGCGCGGGACGAAGGTCGCGATCCGTCGCTGCACCGCTCTCCTCGGGACATAGACTCCAGGAGCGGCCATGCTATTGGAATAGCAGCCTTGTGGAGGGTGGGCTGAATGGGTACTACTCGCCGGTCCCACGCGCCCCGCAGCCACGTCGTGTCCGGCGACTGGCCTCATGCCGACCTCGACGGAGACCACGCCGCGACGATCGCGCAAGGCATCTCCGCGCGGCTGGCTCGGCTGCTGGCCGAACAAGGAAGAAGCCTCAACGCGGTCAGCAAAGCCGCGGCCGTCAACAGGCAGACGATCGTTAACATCGTCGAAGGCCGGGTCTGGCCGACCATCGCGGTACTGGCCGACCTGGAACGAGCGCTCGGGATCTCGTTCGCACTGGACCCGGCCTTGTGGCCAGGAGGAAACAGCATGGATGCGAGCCTTTCGGGGCGGGCGGACACGACACGACAAGCCCCGAACGAGTGAAAAAGCAGCAGACGGACGCAGAGGTCCGCTAGCGTGCGAGCACGACGAGGCCCGAGAGGTCTCGAACAACCCGGTTTCCTGGCAAGGTGGTGGGTCGTTCGAGGTGAGGGTGTTGTCGACCGGCCGCCACCGAGCGATGTGTTCGGTGGCGGCCTTCTTGCGCTACGCCATACCCACCTGCCGATCATCGGCAGCGGTCAGAGCGGTCACGACGGCGGAGGGGCGGGGTGGCCAATAGCGGCCGGCACCGTCGGCGACAGCCTCACCGCAGTGCGCCATGTCCTGCATCAGCGCCCGCACGAAGTCGGGGTTCGCGTGGCTTATTGCTGCGGCCATCTCCTCGGGGAGCCAGCCCTGGTGGGGTTTCAGGTTCAATAGAAGCCCGATCCGCTCGCGCGGCGCGCCCTCTTCACGGTCGTGCCGCTCCTGTGCGGGCGAGGTCGCTCGGACAGGAGCAGGAACCGCGGGCGGATCGAACCGGAACTTCCCCTTGGATACCCCGGTAATTTTGCCCTGTCTCTTCAGCCGCCCCAGGCGATCACTGATCTGAACCCGCGTCGCGCCCGGGAACTCCGCAAGCACATCGCGCGTGGTCACCACCTCGCCCGCGCGGGCCTTCACCACCTGATAGACATCCTCGATAGGCGCTTCATTGTCCGCGTCGTCACGACGCGTCTTGTGCGACGCCTCGGCAGCGGTGAACGGCCGATCGGTATCGGGCCTGGCCTGACCCGCCTCGCCGGACGCTCCGACGGGGTCGTCTGCCCCAGACGACATACCCAGGTCATTGAGGATCTCATCTAACAAGGCCTGCAGACTGCGGTACCGGTCCGCCTCGCGCTGCACGCGCTCCAGCTCGGCCGCCAGAGCAGCAACACGCTGCTCCGAGGCGTCCAACAACGACTTCACCCTGGCGGCCAACGCCGCATCTATGGGCTGTCTGGTCCCTGACACGCGATGAAAACTACGGTATGCAGCCCTCACACGCGGCCCCAACAGCACGCGCCACGCGCGAATCACCCAGTCAGGTACCGAGCGAACCCATAACCGAACTAGCCACGAAGACGCTCGGGGCAGGCCCCAGATCACAGACCTGCCAGTAGCCCGTCTGGCACGGGCAGCCAAGCTCCTGACTGCCCGCCCTCCTCCGGACGCCGACGGAACTCACCGTCTCAGAAAGGGAGCGATGGACCTGCCACCGACACCTACCGGAGTCGACGCAGGTTGAACTCCAGCGCCTGCGTCGCGGTGGCAACGATCGTCGTCAGGTTCTGCGGCGGCTGCTGCGCTCTCCAAAGCCTGTTCCGTGATCGCCCTCGTCCCATCGCATGCGATCGAGGAGCTTGCCTGCTAGCTCCTTGGAATACGCCAGCACGTCCGTCTGCTTCATCCGATGAAGAGCGCCAGCACAAACGTCGAACAGCGCGGTGCCATGTTGACCTTCTCGGATCTCACGTACTCTGTGCCCGGACCACGGGCTATCGGCCTGATCAGCGCCGAGTCGAAGCTGGTGGACGTCGATGTCAACTCCCACATCGCGGCAGTATCCGGTCCAGCGGGGCACCCTTGCGGGGGACGACGGCGAGTGCAGGTCGCGTCTAAGACCAGTCCTCACGTTGTCCGGGGTGGCGGTCAGAGTCTCGGCAACAGTCGCCTTCGAACCTAGGGAACAAGCAGCAGACAGCGCGGACTTGTATCCACCCAGTGCCCGCCTTCGCTTTAGGCAGCGGATTCTGCCGGCAACCTGAGTGGCATCGGGAAGGATCAAAAATCGCCACCAGGGCTAGCGTGCAGTTATTTAATCGTGCAGCGTTGCAGGTGCTGTGATGGTGCTCAACGCGCTGTCGTACGCGGCCAACGTGGTGGCGAGGTGTTCGAGCTGTTCGCGGTGAGCCTTGGCCGACGCCTCGGCGTGGCGTGCAGCAGTCAACGCGGCCTGCAGGTTGCTGTGCGCAGCTGCACGCAGATCCCGCGCAATTGCGCGCAGTGTTTCGAGGTCGACGGTGCTCTTAGACAGACCGTCGGCTGCGGCTGCTGACCTGGTCCGCGCGTGTTCCCGATCAAGAATTTTCCGCGCGGCTGGCAGGTGCGCGTTCACTTCGCAGAATTCAAGAAGCTGCGACCAGAGAAACCCGTCTTGCCCGTTAGGAAGCCTTGTCGCCACAAGGGGCGGGTTGCGTCGTGCCCAGCCACGCACGGTGTTCGGCGACACGCCGGCAAGCCGCCCTACCTCTGCGGCCGTCATAGGCCGGTGTGCTGCAGAGCGCGGACTGTCCACGTGGCGATCGTAACGTGATGGATTGCGTTTAACTGCGTTTCAATGTCGCGCAACTGCGCGCAAACATGCGAAGCTCACCTCGTGCGCGCTGGCCTGCTGACAGACTCCAAGGACGTCCTGGCACTGACGGGACTCGCGGGGTGCGAGGTCGTGCCAGACGCGGCGGCGGTCAGCGGGGGTTCCGGCGACGCGGTCGTCGAGATCGACTGGAACGAGCACCAGCGGCGGTTAGCGGCCGGTTTTGTCGGCATCACCGACTTGCCGTTGCTGGATCGGCTGTTGACTTTGCCCTACGGCGAACCCATCCTGCGGCGGGACCTGTCACCGCGGGATAGCTCAGCGTTCTGTGCCGCCCCGGCGGCCGCCGTCGAGACGTCCGAGACTTGTGTGCGGCGTGTGCTGAAACCGGTTGTGCGGGTCAGCCTCGTCGTGGTCCGCGACACGACCTGGCGGGTGGGACTGCGCAGGGCAGCTGCCTTCGAACCGTTCGCGCAACGGGTTCTGCTGCTGCCTTCCCGGCCCCAGCGACTGGACCACAAGATCTGGGAAGCCGACTGCCTCGGCGTCGGTGTATGGGTTATGGATGGCGACCAGATTCAGCAACTCGTAGCTCCCGCGCCCTGGAAGCAGCACTACGTCAAGGCCGCAGGCTGGCGGTTCACCGAGCGGGTCTACACCATCTGGCGCGCAGCTACAGCCACGCTCCGTCCGGGGTCGTGCGGCGACGTCCGGGGTCGTCCAGCTCGACAAGCTGCCGCAGAACCAGATCAGCTTCCATTCTGACGCCCGCCGGTCGAAGCATCGCGTGAGCTTCGAATCCGCCGAGTCGTTGCTCCGCCAGCCATCCGGCCCGCTCAGTGTCGGCAACCTGTCGCATCTCGGTGAGCACGCCCAGCCAGGCGTGGACGTTGTGGCTCAACACCGCGTGCTTCTCGTCATCGCTGTTGCCAAACGAGTCCAACGCGCGACCGCCGCACGCAGCGCACACCGGCGACCGGCTGTTGGCGTACCAGTCCGCATACGTGCTCGGGCTTCGCTGCTCCCACAAGTCTCGAAGGAACAACCCGGGAACCCAATCACGAGCGTTGCCACCGCCTCCGTTGTCGCCGGGCCGACGAGGACGTCGCTGGCCACCGGTGATACCGATCGCGCTCATGTGCGCGCCATGGACCGGAGCGTCCAGGCCAACCAAGGCGTCCACGCCGAGCAACATCGAACCGGGCACCGCCTTGGTCAGGGCCCGCAGGGCAGCGGCCCTTCCACGCCTGTTGAACGGTGGTTGATTTGATGCGAATACGAACCCCACAGGCTGACGCCTAGCTGATGTCAACTGGACGAACGTCGCGAAATACTGGGGATCAAGCATTGCCGCGTCCGTCGCCACGAGCGTCACGATTGTCGGCAAACTCGCCTCTTCCCCGGCGTTGAGGACAGCCTTCAACGCCGGCCAATCACCGGCCCGCACGAACCTCGACGGCGTCAATACCGCAGTCGCACCGGCTCGCAGGACAGGATCGGCCCACTCATCAAGTGTGATAGCAGGAAGCAGGCCGCTGTCATCCGCCAGATCAGTCGGAGCGTCTACCGAGGCAAACCTGTCTGCCCAACTGCGCACATCAACCACAATCGGTGCTCCGTACCCGGCGCTACGCAACTGACGAGTCAGACCAATCCCGCTTGGCTTCGCCACAACCAAACCACTTGCAGGATGCGAGCCGGTCGCCGTGACCGCTGCAGAGCAGTGGGCCTCATCTACGTAGGCGAGCACACGGCCCGCGAGCATGGCAGGTGGCTGAGTCACCAACTGGTTCACCGGATCACCCCGATCTGTGTCGTTACCATGGTGACCCATCAGGCACCGTCCATTATCATTGACACGCCGGAAGTGCAACATTTCGACGGATGAATCTCATCTCCCAGCTCGCTGGGAAATGATCTTGATTAGCGTGGGATTGATGCCATCAGGTCGGGCTGTTCCTGCAGGTAGAGCCTTTTCGTCGGCAGCCCACGCTGTTCAGGGCCCCCCGGGGGAGCCACGGGGCCCGTACACTTTTGAGCACACACCAGGCGGGGGGGGGGCGCCGCCCCCCCCCCCCCCC
>NZ_JBHYIK010000026.1:60500-86431 GCF_042739735.1 Amycolatopsis sp. NPDC059027
CTCTTTGTCCGGGCCCCGTGTGTCGGCCGGGGCCCATTTCCCGTTGTCCCGACCTCTCCCGGGGGCCGAGCCCCCGCACCCCCACGGTGCGGTCTGTCTCGACCCAGCGTGGTTGCGTCGGCCTCGGGCCTGGCGGCCCTGGCCTTGATGAGATGCACTCTTGCTTGTGGTTTCGGCGTAGGGCCTGGCGGCCCTCGCCTTGGTGGGATTTCTGGGCTTGGGTGCCTCTTTGTGCGCTTCTTGTGCGCTTTTTCTTGGTGTTGCGGGGGTGCGTACGGTGGGGAGGTCGTGACGTGGAGTCGGGCGAGGGGCGGGCTGGTGGGGGAGAGCGGCGACGGGGTGCGGAACGAGATGGGCGGGAGCGCTCGGAACGTTGTGCAGGTCGGGGCCGTTTACGGGGATGTGCGGTTCGGGGCGCCGGGCGAGGGGGCGTCGGCCGAGGCGCCGCAGCAGGTGCCGGTGCGGGTCGGGCACTTCGTCAATCGTGAGGCCGAGCTGGAGTTCGCGGGGAGCCTGGTCGATCGGGCGGGTGGCGGGCGGCCGGTCATCGTGGCGGTCCATGGGACGCCCGGGGTCGGGAAGAGTTCCTTCTTGCTGCGGGTCGCCGAGCGGCTCGGCGCGTTTCCCGGCGGGCAGCTGTACGCCGATTTCCGCGAGACCACCAGCGGGCCGGTGACCGGCGTCAACGACGTTCTCGCGGCTTTCCTGCGGGCACTCCACGTCGAGCCCGAAGTCATTCCCGCCGGACTCGGCGAACGAGCGGGCCTGTTCCGCACCAAGACCTCGGCGAAACCCGTGCTCGTCGTGCTCGACGAAGTCACCGACGCGGCGCAAGTGCTGCCGTTCGTGCCGAAGGCGCCGGGCAGCGCGGTACTGGTCGCGGGTACTTCCCAGCTGAGCGACCTGTTCGACGAGGGGGCCGAACTGGTGCCGCTCGAACCGCTGGACGCGGCGCACAGCGCGAAACTCGTCGCCGAGCTGAGCCGTCGCGATCTGTCCGCCGACCAGGAAGCCGTGTCGGACCTCGTCCGGCTTTGTGGCGGTTTGCCGGTCGCCTTGACCGTCGTGGCGGCGAAGCTGCGGACGCATCCGGGCTTGAGCGTGACAGCCCTGCACGAAGAGATCTCGGCCCACGGTCTCGCCGCGTTCCGGGCGGCGGGACGCGACAAGGTGTCGGCCGTCTTCTCCGTGGCCTACGCCGACCTCCCTGCCGATGTCGCCAGGCTGTATCGCCTGCTGTCAGTGCTTCCCGGGCCGGACTTCAGTGCCGAGATGGCCGCGGTGACGGCGGACATCTCCGTCAGGGAGGCGAAGGAACTGCTGGAGCACCTCGTGCTGCAGGCCGGTCTGCTCACCGAGGACACCCACGGCCGGTTTCACCTCCATGCGCTGGTGGCGCGGTACGCCCGGGAACGCGCGAGCGTCGAGGAACAAGCTGCCGAACTCGAGAAGGCGCTGCATCGGACGGCGAGGTGGCTGCTGGTCAGGGCGGCGTGGGCGGACCTGACGATGCTCGGTCCCGGCCGCTTCCGGTGCGCCGGCCACGACGCGCTGCTGACTACCGAAAACCCGTTCGCCGGAGCCGAAAAGGTGGCGCTGGCCTGGCTGGACGCCGAGCGGGCGAACCTCGTCGCGATGATGCGCGCCGCCGCCGAACACCGTTGGCACGACATCGCGTGGCAGCTCGCCGAAGCAGCCTCGGCCCTGTACCTCACCTGCAGGTACCTCGTCGACTGGGCCGAGTCGGCCGAACTCGGTGGGCGGGAGGCGAGGCTCGCGGGGAACGCCGGCGCCGAGGCTCGGCTGCGAAGTTTCGGTACTCGCGCGTCGAACGATCTCGACAAGATCGCCACCGAGCTGGCGGAGTCGCTCGCACTTGCCCAAGAAACCGGTGAGGCGCGGCTGATCGCGTCCATCTGGGAGCTGTACGGCCGCTACCACCACCGTCGTGCCGACTGGCCGAACGCGTTCGGCGCCTACGAAAAGGCGATCGAGCTGTTCACCGGCGAGCACGATGAGCGCGGTGTGGCCTTTGTCATGTACTTCCTCGGCTGTTCCCAGCGCGCTGCCGGGCAGCCCGAGGTCGCGCTCGAAACTCTCGAGCGGGCGCTGCCGCTCATCCGAGCGGTTCCCAACGCCCGGATGGCGGGACGCGCGCTGACCGAACTCGGCAGGGTCCGCGTGGACCTGGGCGAACCGGCGGCCGCGGTCGAGACCCTGCGAGAAGCGATCACCGTGCTCGAAGCCGGTGGGTATAAGTTCTACGAAGCCGGTGCGCACGAGATGCTCGCGACGGTGTCGGACGATCGCGACGTTGCTCGCCGGTCCCTGACGCGGGCCGTGGATCTGCTGGGCGAGCTGGGCAGTCCAAGGGTCGCGGAGGTCGCCGAACGGCTCCGCGAGTTCAGCGAATGACGGTGACGGAGGCCGTGTGCTCCGCCTTCCCGATCCGAAGCGTCACCACGGTGTTCGCGAATTGGCGGTTCGCCAGTAATACATAGGCGAGTGAACCGAGAGCGGCCGCGTCGCCCGACGAAGAAATCGCGGCTCGCTGTGCGTGCCGGGTGCGTACGACACATCCGTCCACGGTGGCGGCCGCGGCGAGCCGGGCGAAGGGATACGCGGTCAGTATCGACTCCGTCCACGCCCAGGCGTCTTCGGTTTCGGTGGATCGGGCACGAACCAGCACGGTCGCGCGTTCCGGGAGCCGCAGATTCGCTTCGCTCTCTTCGACGACGAGGTGGCGATTGTCACTTTCCGGCTGGACGGACGCCGGATACCGGGAAAGCGCGACGACGTCTCCGGTGAGCCTGCCCGAAACCCGGAAAGCCGTGACATCGCGGTATTCGGGTTCGGGATCCGGTGCGCGTAGCAGCGGCGGATCCGCTGCGGGCGGACTCAACGGGAGGTGGCGGTACACCTCGTCGCGCAGACGTTCCGTGGCCTTGCCGCGATGAGCGAAAACTCGGGACGTCACCACCTCGAAACGTCCCGGCGCGTGTGCGGCCGCATTCCGCGAGAGCTGCTCCCGCAGGTCATCGGCCGGTTCGAGCCGGTCGCCGATCCGGGCGAGTTCGGCGACCGGGCTCCCGGCGACGGTGTCCGGCTCGGCGCTCGACAGCAACAGTGGCTTGTCCAGCGCGGCCGCGTGCAGCCCCATCGAGCCGTGGTCGGTGATGATCTGGTCGGCGGCGACCAGCAACGCGTGCCAGCCGCGGTGCGGCGGAATCAGCCGGAGCCCGGCGTCCAGCGCGTCGGCCAGCAGTACTTGCAGATCGGCGGGGCCGTACCAGGCCCAGACGTTCGGATGCAGCACCAGGGCGACCTGGTATTCGTCGGCGGGAAGCTCGGCAAGCAGGCGGCGGGGCAACGTCCGCCAGGAGCCGATGATCGACGACTCGCCCCACGTCGACGCGACCAGCACCAGGCGCCGTCCGCCGGTGCCCAGCAGTGCCCGGTAACGCTCTCGCAGCGGGACACTCGCGAGCAATCTGTCACAGGTCGGATCGCCCACCACGATGGTGTTGCCCTGTGTTTCCCCGGCCGCCGCGCCGAGTTGGGCGACCTGTTCGGGATGACTCACGAAGAGCTTGACCCGCCCGGTCCGCAGCGTGTCGGCGGGTGGGAGCCCGGCCAGCCGTAGGCCGCCGTCGGCGGAATCGGGGACGTATTTGTTGAAGCCGAGTCCGTGCGGCAGCACGAGCACGGGTTTGGTGAGCACGCGGACGTCGACGTTCTCGCTCGCCGAGAGCGCCAGGTCGTAGTCGAGTTTCCTGACTTTCGGCCACGGCACGATGTCGTGCACACCCGAGTCGTGCAGCAGTTGTTCGACGCCACCGGCGAATCGGGTGCCGTTGCTGATGGTGAACCGGGCCCGGACGCGGAAGTCGTTCCGGAACAGGTCCATGGCTTCGAGGAGCCGCGCGGTCGACGTCAGTGTCCTCGCCACGAAGAGGACCGTGCGCTCACAACCGAAAGTTCCCCAGACGGCCTCGGAATCCCTTGGTACGAGGCGGTTTTGATGACGGTGTGTCATCCGACCACCTCCCCGTGATCTTGCCGCCTTGCCGGCCACTGTAGCCATCGTGCCCGATGGACCTGCCGGATTACCGCAAGGGTGTGACGGACCGTGATCGTGCGGTAGCGTGGGCTACTCCGGGACGGGGGTGTCAGGGGTGGGCGATCAGCACAACGAGTTCGGCGGCGAGGCGCGGATCGTCGTCCAGGCACACAACATCTACGGCGGAATGCGTTTTGGCGAGCCGGACGAACCGAGGTCCGTGCCCCAGCAGAACGGCCTGCCCCCGAAGTACTACACGAACAACGAGGTCCAGCTGCTTGAACTGGACCGGGGCCTCGCCGGAAGGGACGGGGACCGGCCGTGCGTGGCGATCATCCGGGGGACACCGGGGAGCGGCCGGAGTGAGCTGACCCGGGAGTGGATCCATCGGCATCGCGACGAGTTCCCGGACGGCCACTTTCTCGCTCCACTCGGCCGGACGACAGTCAAGGACGCGCTCGTTGGGATGCTCTTGGAGGCGAGTTTCGCGCTCGAACGGCTTCCGCCGACGGTTGAAGCCCTGTCGGCCATGTGGCGCGGTTGGAGCACCGGTAAGCGGGTAGCGCTCGTGATCGATGACGCGTTGTCTGCGGCTCAGGTCGAACCCCTCCTGCCGGGGCCGGGGCCGTCGGTGGTGCTGGTGGTCGAGGCGGGCGGACTCGGCGCACTGCGGGCGAGGCACGGAGCCGCGCTTGTCACGCTCGAACCCCTGGGGCCTGAGACGTCTCGCGTGCTCCTGGAACAGATGGTCGAGGACAAGGAACGGCTCGCAGCGGAACCAGAGGCAGTCGAGGCGCTCATCGCGGCGTGCGATGGATCCGTTGCCGCGCTCAACGTGGTCGGCGCGATGTTCATCGAGCACGAGCGCTGGAAGCCTTCGCGGCTGCACCAGACTCTCCAACGTCGCGGTGGCGTTGTGAAGGTTCTGCCGCGAGACGCGGTGTTCGACTTCGCCTTCGATCGGCTCGAACCACTCGCCCAGCGGTGTTATCTCGCCCTCGGCGCCCATCCTGGCGGTGACATGGCTTTGGCTTCGCTGAGCGCGGTGCTCGGTGAGGAAGCTGACGACGAGGTCGAGCAGCTCTTGACGATGAGGTTGGCGCAGGAAACGCAGGAGGAGCGGTATCTCGTTTCCGGGCTGGTGAAGGACCACGCCAGAAGCAAGGCCGCCGACGATGAACTGCTACGCGAGATCGTGTCCTGGTATGCCCGGCGTGGCTGGGAGGCGCAGGCGCTTGTCCAGACTCGGGACTGGGTAGGGAAAATATGGTCTGATCGTCCGGCTGCTTCGCACCAGTGGTCCTCGGAGGAAGCCGTGGCGTGGCTGCTCGCCGAGCGGGTGAACCTCGTCGAAGCGGCGAAGGCGGCTCATCGGCTTGGCGCGCATGAGGACGTCGTCCGGCTGTGTCTCGCGTTGTGGCCGATCCACCTTCGGCGGGGTTACGCGTTCGAGATGGCGGACGTGAACCGGCTCGGTTTCGAGTCCGCCGTGGCCTGGTCGAACGATCTCGCGGCGTCAGTGCTCGCCGTGCAGCGCGCGTTCGCCGCGATGGAACTGCGCGACTGGGACGACGCATTGTCCTTATTGGACACGGCTGCCGAATACGCCGGACGGGCTGATTCGCGCGAGGCCAAAGCCACCGTCGTGGAGACGCGTGGGCTGGTTCGGCTCGCCTGCGGCGATAGTGCGGGGGCCCGTGGGGAATTCCGGGAGAATCTGGCGCTGGCCCGGGAAATCGGTGATGCACGCCGGATCGCGCTCGCGCGGTTCCACCTGGCGAAGACCGAGGAACCCGCGGTGGCCATGTCCCTGCTCGACGAGGCCGCTGCCGCGCTGGACGAGGAACCGTTGAACCAGGCCAAAATCACGCTGTGGCGGGGTAAGAAACTCCTTGCGGCAGGGGATCTCGTGCGGGCCGCCGAAATCCTCGACGAGGTTGCCGTGGCCGCCGCCAAGAGTGCCTGGCATCGGGAACGGGCCGAAACGAGTGAGGCGAAGGCCGATCTCGCGCTGGAGTGTGGCGATCTGGCCGTCGCGCGGTCGCATCTCGAGGACGCGTTGAACGTGTACGCGCTGCGTGGGTTCACCGAAGAAGCGGTCGACATCAAGGTCCGGCTGAACGAATTGTCCTGACCTTCGCGGTATAGACGTGCCCTGCGACGTCGAGTCGTAACTCGGGCGGCGGTGCGGTGTCCGACGCGGCCAACAGGGAGACGAAGGCGTCCGGAACACCGTCGGCCGTCAGCTCCACCACCAGGCCGCTCGCGCTCGCGGCCAGCCACGACGAGTCGTTCGACGGAGTCGCGACCCACTGGCAGCCCGGAAGCGCGCGCAGCAGCACACCGGCCCAGTGCAGTGGGTCGGTGCGCGCCGCACCGATGACGACGTCGGCGAGTTCCAGCAGGCCGGCGTCGGCTCCATCGGCGTGGACGACGAGCTGGGCGTCGTCCCACCGGGGCTGCGGCGTGGCGGGATAGCGGGTCACCGCTCCAGCAGTGACCCGGACCGACAGCGCGGACGGGGTGACCGCGGGAAGCGCAGGCAGGGGAAGTGTGGGGAAGGCGGCTGCCCGCGGCGGCGGGGGCAGGTTCATTCCTTGGTAGAGCAGGGCGCGCAGGGCTTCCGCGGACTTGCCGGGCAGTGAGGTGGCCAGTTCGGTGATGTCGGCGTAGCGGCGCGGGTCGTGGTCGGTGATGGTCTGTTCGATGGAGTCGAGCGGGTCGGCGCCGAGCCGTGGGGCGCGACGGAGCAGGCGGGCGATCGGGGAGTCCGGATCGACGGCGTCTTCGGGGGCTTCCGCGAGCAGGAGCGGGGTGCCGAGGCACGCGGAGTAGAAGGTGACCGAACCGTGGTCGCCGATCGTCAGGTCCGCGGCGACGAGAGCGGACTGCCAGAGATCTTCGGTCGGCAGGACGTGCACACCCGCGTTCCGGCAGTCGTCGAGCCATCTTTCCAGCTGCCACGACGAATGCCCTTGACCGATGTTCGGATGCAGCGCCAAGACGAGCCGATAGGAATCCAGCGGAAGGTGTTCGGCGAGTTTCCGGGGGAGATCGGGAGTGCGGCCGAACAAGGATTTGCCGCCCCAGGTGGAGGAAAGGACGATGAGGCGCTGAGCGGGCCGGACGCCGAGCGCCTGCCGGTGGCTTTCCCGCAGGAGAAGGCTGGCCTGGAGGCGATCGAGGCAGGGATCGCCTGCTACAACAGCACGTTCGACGGCCGGCGGGCAGGACTGACGCAGTCTTTCGAGCTGTTCGTCATGGGAGAGGATGACGTGCGTGGCGACCGGGACACCGTTGTGCAGCAACCACGGGGACGACAACCCGAAAACCGGTTTCCGGTTTCCGGTTTCCGGTTTCCGGTTTCCGGTTTCCAGTTTCCAGTTTCCAGTTTCCAGTTTCCAGTTTCCAGTTTCCAGTTTCCAGTTTCCAGGAATTTATTGTATCCCATTCCGTGCGGCACAACTGTCAACGGCGCGCGCACTTCGTGCAGGTCACCGCCCCAGCTCGCGGCGATCGCCCAGTCGAACGTCATGCGTATCGCGTCGGGCCATGGCAGTACCGGGACACCGCGGCCGCGGAGATATTCCTCGGTCCCTGCGGTGAAAGCGCTCGAACCCGGGCAGGTGAACACCGTCTGGATGCGGTGGTCTCCCGCGTACAGCGCCACGACGTCGAACAGCCGGGTCGCCGCGGTGATGTTGTGCACGATGGCGAGCACGGTGCGTTCGGTGGCCACGGTCCGCCAGCGTGGCGTGAGCGAAAGCGGGGTGGGCACGAAGGGCGATGCTACCGAGCGGAAGCGGGCGAGGTCAGAAGCTCACGTTGCCGTGTATGTCACCCGCCTGCAGCACCTTGCCGCTGACGTTGCCGGAGATCTGGTTGGCGACGCCGCCGGATTCCGCGTGCTGCTGCACGTTGACGCGTTCCCATTCCGACCGGAGCTCTTCCGCGAACTCCTTGTCGGTGCTTTCGGCGGCTTCGAGCCGCTCGGCCAGCGCCTTGACGGTTTCGGGCTTGTCGGCGTCGGCCGCTTCCAGCGTGGCCACGGCGTTCTTGTCGCCGGAGAACTTCTTCTTCACGAGGTCGAAGAGAGTCGTGGCGGCCTTGGTCGCGAGCGTGGTCGCGACCGCCATCAGGATGGGCTCGGGCATCGGCTCTCCTCGGGCGGCGGTGGTCGACGTGGTCGCTGCACCACCCACGGTAGCCGAAACCCGAGCCCGGCGAGGCCGGATCAGCCGATGTGGCCGGCGATCCAGTCCGCGATCAGATCGACCCTCGACGTCGTCTCCAGGCCCGAGTGCGGACAGTCGGGCCCGTTGTTCTCGACGGCGATCAGCTGGCCGCCCGCGCCCGAGGGCAGGAAGTACGGCGCGCCCGAGTCGTACGCGCAGGCGCTCGTGGTGTTCGCCGGACTGACTCCATGCACGCCGAGCGTGGTTGGCCAGACCTGGCCCACCTCGACTACGCCCTGCTGGAGTTTCATGGACGGCTTGGGATTCGCGGCGGTCAGGCTGCCCCAGCCCGCGAGGGTGAGGCGTTGCCCGGCGGCCGGCGTCGCGCGGTTCACGGTGAGCGGCGTGATGTCGGTGACCGGCTGGTCGAGCTGGGCCAGCGCGACGTCGTTGGGACCGGCCTGGAGGACCTGGCTGATCTTGCGGGTCTCGCCCGGTTTCGTCGTCTGGTCGGACGTGCCGAGGGTGACGGTGGTCGGGTACGGGACATTGCCGGCGACGCGGTTGTTGTTCACGTCGTGAAAGCAGTGCCCGCTGGTGAGAACCCACTTCGGGGCGACGAGTGAGCCCGAGCAGACGCTGTTGTAGGTGCTTCCGCCGGGGTGTGGGACGCCCGTCAGCGCCAGCTTCGCGGCGAAGGCGTACTGGCCCTGTGGCACGTCGGAGCCGTTGGCCACCGCCGCGGCGGGCGAGGCTGTCGCCAGCCCGGCGGTGGCGCAGCCCAGTGCGAAAATCCCGGCGGAAAACACAGCGCGAACGGTGCCGATAGATACCAAACCGACCGAAAGTAAGCGTTTGTGCAGGTCAGTGGGCTGCCCTCGTCGGCTTACTTTCGGCCTAATTGGTAAGTGCACTCAAGATCCCCTTCGCCACGGCATCGGCCCGGTGGCCGATGATCGGCTTCCGAGGCTATCGACGGCGTGCGGCGCGGGTAAGTTCCTGTTCGGGTGACACTGGGTGAGGGTCGCTGACTCTCAGCTGACGCCGACGAGGTCGACGACGAAGATCAAGGTCTCGTTCGGCTTGATGACGCCCCCGGCGCCACGTTCGCCGTAAGCCAGCTGCGGCGGGATGACCAGCTTGCGGCGGCCGCCGACCTTCATCCCGGTGACACCCTGGTCCCAGCCGGGGATGACCTGGCCGACGCCGAGCGTGAACTGCAGTGCTTCGCCGCGGTCCCATGACGCGTCGAACTGCTCGCCGGTCGAGTGCGAGACGCCGACGTAGTGCACGTTCACCTTCGAGTTGACCGTGGCCTCAGTGCCGTCGCCAAGGGTGATGTCCGTGACCTCGAGTTCCGCGGGCGGTGGGCCGTCCGGGCGGTCGATCTGGGGCTTTTCCAACGTCATGGGGGTCACCGTACCTACGCGGTGTGAACTGCGCCGGACGGAGTACGACCTCCGGATGAACCCGGGTGAGGAAAACGCGAATCGCCTTCACAATTGTTGTACCCGTCGGTAGCGTGCTCTCCGTCACTCCACGAAGACGGGAGTCCGGGGCATGCGACGAGGCATCCGCACCTTGACCGTATCCGCGCTGGTGGGCCTGGTCGCGGGCCTGACACAGGTCGCCGCGAGCGCCGAATCCCCGCCCGTCGCGCAGGCCCTGCCCGGGAACGACTACTGCGCCGGGCAATGCGGCGACATCCTGCCGCCGGGCCAGAACGGCAATGCCACGCTCGCGGACATCCTCGCGCACAAGGCGTTCGGCACCCGGCCCGCGCACGCCGCCGACCAGCTCGGGAAGTACGCGAACCTCGCGTCCGGCTACAAAGGACTGACCACCGGGGCGATCAACCAGTTCTTCAACGACTCGTCCTTCGGGGTGCCCGCCGATCAGGTGGAAAGCGTTGTCAAACCCCGCGAAGACGTCACGATCACGCGGGACAAGGCCACCGGCGTCCCGCACATCCAGGGCACCACGCGCGCGGGCACGGAGTTCGGCGCGGGTTTCGCGGCCGGGCAGGATCGCCTGTGGCTCATGGACATCATGCGCCGGGTCGGCCGCGGCCAGCTGACCCCGTACGCGGGTGGTGCGCCCGCGAACCGTCAGCTGGAGCAGGGCTTCTTCTCCGGAGCGCCCTACACCGAGGCCGAACTGCAGCAGCAGATCGACCGGGTCGCCGGCTCCGGCCCGCGCGGCAAGCAGGGCCTCGCCGACGCGCAGGCGTACATCGACGGGATCAACAAGTACATCAACGACTCCTACAACGGCCGCTACTTCCCCGGTGAGTACGTGCTGACCGGGCACGTCGACGCGATCACGAACGCCGGGAAGATCGAGCCGTTCAAGCTGACCGACATGGTGGTGCTCGCCGCGCTCGTCGGCGCCCAGTTCGGTGGCGGGGGCGGCGGCGAGGTGCAGAACGCCATCGCGAAGCTCGCGCTGCAGGAGAAGTACGGACTCGAACAGGGCGAGAAGGTATGGAAGAGCCTGCGCGCCGAGGACGACCCCGAGGCCGTCAAGACGCTGCACGACGGCCAGACCTTCCCGTACGCCAACACCCCGGCGAATCCCCAGGGCGCGGCGATACCGGACAAGGGCTCGGTGACGGGGCAGCAACTCGTGTTCGATCCGACCGGCTCGGCGGCGAACGCCGACGCGGCGAAGGTCGCGGTTGCGGCGCCCAAGGACCAGGAGTCCGCGCGAGGCATCTTCGACAACGGTGTCCTGCCGGGCAACATGCTCAGCGAGAAACACGGGATGTCGAACGCGCTCGTCGTGTCCGGCGCGAAGACCGAGAGCGGGCATCCGGTGGCCGTGTTCGGCCCGCAGACCGGGTATTTCGCCCCGCAGCTGCTGATGCTCGAAGAACTGCAGGGGCCGGGCATCAGCTCGCGTGGCGCGTCGTTCGCCGGGATCAGCATGTACGTGCTGCTGGGCCGCGGTCAGGACTACTCGTGGAGCGCCACGACGTCGGCGCAGGACATCATCGACACCTACGCACTGGAGCTGTGCGAGCCGAGCGGCAAGACGCCGACGAAGGACTCGAACTACTACCGCTACCAGGGCCAGTGTCTCCCGATGGACACCGTGGAGCGCAAGAATTCCTGGTCCCCGACGGTCGCCGACGGCACCCCGGCCGGTTCGTACACCCTGCGCAGTTATCGCACGAAGTACGGGCCGGTGACGCACCGCGCGACGATCGGCGGCAAGCCGGTCGCCTACGCCTCGCTGCGCTCGACGTTCGACCACGAGATCGACTCGCTCATCGGGTTCCAGGAATTCAACGACCCGGACTTCATCCACTCCGCACAGGACTTCCAGCGCGCCGCGAGCGACGTCGGGTTCACCTTCAACTGGTTCTACGCCGACTCGAAGGACACCGCGTACTTCAACTCGGGCTCGAACCCGGTCCGTAAGTCCACTGTGGACCCGGCGATGCCGGTGTGGGGCGACAAGGGCTACGACTGGCAGGGCTGGAACCCGAACGGGAACCTCGCGGACTACACGCCGGCGTTGCAGCATCCGCAGGCGGTCGACCAGGACTACTTCATCAGCTGGAACAACGCGCAGGCCAACGGATACGCCGCCGCCGGTGCGGACAAGTCGGCGGTGCACCGCGGCGATCTGCTCGACGCGCGGGTCAAGAAGCTGATCTCCAGCGGTACCAAGGTCACCCGGGTGAACCTGACGCAGGCGATGGCGGAAGCGGCGCTCGCCGACCTCCGCGCGGAAAAGGTACTGCCATTGCTGCTGCAAGTGCTCGACAAGAGCCCGGTCACCGGTCCGGCGGCGGACGCCGAGGCGAAGTTGAAGGCCTGGTTGTCGAAGGGCGGGCTGCGGTCGGAAACCACGCCCGGCAGCAAGACCTACGCCGACGCCGACGCGATCCGGATCATGGACGCCTGGTGGCCCCTGCTGGTCATGGGCGAGTTCAAGCCGAGCATGGGCGACGCCTTCAAGCCGATGACCGACGTCCTCAAGATCAACGAGAGCCCGTCCGGGTTCCAGAACGAGGAGCCGGGCAAGCACGTCGGGCAGCCGCACCAGGGTTCCTCGTACCAATCGGGCTGGTGGGGCTACGTCAGCAAGGACATCCGGACGGTGCTCGGCCAGCCGGTCGCGGGCCCGCTGGGCGCGAAGTTCTGCGGCGGCGGCGATCTCACCGCGTGCCGTCAGGTGCTGCTCGACTCGCTCGCCCAGGCCGCCGCGCAACCCGCGAACGCCGTGTATCCCGGTGACGGCGACTGCAAGGCGGGCGACCAGTGGTGCGCCGACTCGATCATCCAGCGCCCGCTCGGCGGCATCACGCACGACAAGATCAGCACCCAGAACCGGCCCACCTTCCAGCAGGTCGTCGAGTACCCGGCACACCGGGGCGACAACGTCGCGAACCTCGCCGCCCGCAAACCGGTCGACGCCACGAGCCACGAAACCGGGTTCTACAACTCGCCGCCGGACAACGCCGTCGACGGCAATCCCTCGACACGCTGGGCCAGCGACTGGAACGACAACCAGTCGATCA
This sequence comes from Amycolatopsis sp. NPDC059027, assembly GCF_042739735.1. NCBI lineage: Bacteria > Bacillati > Actinomycetota > Actinomycetes > Pseudonocardiales > Pseudonocardiaceae > Amycolatopsis > Amycolatopsis sp. NPDC059027. Next base: position 73,264 of record NZ_JBHYIK010000026.1, read on the forward strand.
CCGTCGATCTCGGGTCGAAACAGCAGGTGGCGAGGGTGATCCTGCGCTGGGAGGCCGCCTACGGCAAGGCCTACAAGATCCAGCTGTCCGATGACGGCGTCTCCTGGCGCGATGCCGCTTCGGTGACCGACGGGAAGGGCGGAGCCGACAATCTCGCGTTCGCCGCGTCTCAAGCGCGATACGTCCGGATGAGCGGTGTCCAGCGCGGCACGAAGTACGGCTACTCACTGTACGAGTTCGAGGTCTACGCACACTAAGACTGGGGAGAAACAACGATGTTTCGCACAAGACTGGCCGCCGTCGCGCTCGCGGCGGTCGCCGCCGCCGCGGTTCCCGGGGTGGCCTCGGCCGCCCCCGCTTCCTTCAAGCACTACGTGTCGATGGGTGACTCCTACACCGCCGGGCCGCTCATCCCCTGGCAGCGGCTCGATCCGCTGACCTGCTTCCGCTCGACGAACAACTACCCGTCGTGGCTGGCGGCCAACCTGAAGATCGCCGACCACACCGACGTCAGCTGCAGCGGCGCGGACACCACGCACATGACGAAGCCGCAGAGCATTCCACTGTGGACGGCCGCGCCCCAGTTCGACGCGCTGAAGCCGGACACCGACCTCGTGTCGCTCGGCATCGGCGGCAACGACTTCGGCGTGTTCGGCACGCTCGTCGGCGACTGCCCGAAGCTGACCGCGTCGGACCCGACCGGCACGCCGTGCCGCGACAAGTACACGGTGAACGGCGTCGACACCATCAAGGCCAAGCTGGTCGACACCCAGGCACGGATCACCGAGGTGCTCCGCGGCATCCACCAGCGCTCGCCGAAGGCGAAGGTGCTGCTCGTCGGTTACCCGCGGATCGCCCCGTCGTCCGGCTACTGCCCGGACATCCTGCCTTTCGCCGATGGTGACGGGCACTGGCTCGACAGCGTCGAACAGGCCTTGAACCAGGCGCTCGCGAATGCGGCGAAGAAGGACGGCCGGACAACGTACGTCGACACGTACGGCCCGTCGCTCGGCCACGACGCCTGCGCGACCGGTGGTGCGGCGTGGATTCAGGGCAAGGACCTCAACCTCTTCGCCGCCGCGCCGTATCACCCGAACAAGGCCGGTGAGATCGGCGTCGCGAGCATCATCAAGAACAAGCTCACCGGCCGGTCCGCGTTGGACAAGGCACCGGCGACGGCGGGTGTTCCGGTGGCGGATCCGAAGGTGACCGGCGAGCTTGTGACGAAATCGGGCGTGCTCACCCACTAACCTGCGGATACCGTGACCGGCATGGACGACTGGTCACCCCGCACGCTGGCGATCGCGGCCGGACGGCCGGACGGGCCCGGCGAACCGCTGAACACGCCGCTCGTGCCCGCGAGTTCGTTCGGCGCGGGCGGCGAGTTCACTTACGCCCGCTCCGAAGGCACGCCGACGTGGGCGGCGTTCGAAGAGGCCATCGGTGCGCTCGAAGGCGGGCACGCCACGGCGTTCGCCTCGGGCGTCGCGACGCTGTCCGCGGTGCTGGACCTGCTGCCGGTCGGCGCGCGCGTCGCCGTGCCGACGTTCAGCTACGCGGTGACCCGTGGGGTGCTCGCACACGCGCAGCGGCTCGGGCGGCTGACCGTCACCGAGCTGGAGCCGACCGACACCGCGGCCTGGGTCGCCGAGGCGGCACAGGCGGATCTGCTGTGGCTGGAGTCGCCGACCAACCCGACGCTGGATGTCATGGAGATCGCCACCATCGCCGCGGCCGCGCGCGGGCGGGTCGTCGTGGACAACACGTTCGCGACGCCGCTCGCGCAACGGCCCCTGACGATGGGAGCGGACATCGTCGTGCACAGCGCGACGAAGCTGATCGGCGGGCACAGCGATCTGCTGCTCGGCGTCACCGTCGCGGCGGACGAAGCCCTCGCACGCGAACTGCGGGAGGCGCGGACCAGGGTCGGCTCGACGCCGGGCACGCTCGAAGCGTGGCTGGCGCTGCGCGGCCTGCGGACGATGCCGGTGCGGCTGCGGGAGCAATCGGCCACCGCGGCACTGCTCGCCGAGCGGCTCGGCGGGCACCCCGCGGTGACTCGCGTGCGGTATCCGGGCAGCGGCATGATGCTCGCCTTCGAGCTGCCGGACGCCGATGCCGCCGACAAGGTGTGTGCGTCGGTGCGGCTCATCCGCTCGGCCACAAGCCTGGGCGGGGTGGAGAGTCTCATCGAGCGGCGGGCGTGGCTCGCGGGCGAGGAACGTGTGCCGCCGGGGCTGATCCGGTTCAGTGTCGGGCTGGAGGATCCCGAGGATCTGTGGAAGGACCTCACCGCCGCTCTCGGGGTGTGAAGGTATCCACAGTTCCGTGGGTAAGTATCCACAATTGGGGACAAAGGGTTTTCTCTTCACCTTCGAACAATGCGAGGGCGGATCCGGAGAAAGGATTCGGTCAGCGAGTGGCTCCCGGACGGCGGAAACCGCAGATTTCGTGGGCTATCGTTCCGGCGGGGAAAGTGTTACCGTCGGCGTTGCGGCGCTGAGGTCTTTCTCTGGACCATAACGCGTGGCCGTTCCTATCGGCCGGTTCGCCGCCTTCGTTACCGGTTTGACCAGTGTCTTTTGTCACCACTTTAACGTTTAGTTTTTGCCGTCCGCATACGGCAGGATCGCGCTATCACCCGATCGAGTGAGGTCGTGGGTGTTCGCCCGGTGGGGGTCACCGCGCGTTCTGAATGATTCTTTGGAGCTCATCTTGAAGAAGACGATGGGTCGTCTCGCGGGCGCTGTGCTCGCGGCCGCCCTCATCACCGCGGCCGTTTCGCCGGCCGCGCTGGCGGACGACACGACGCCCACCAACGCCGCGTCGGTGCCGACCACCACCGAGGCACCTCCGACGACGACGACGCCGACCGCGCCGACTTCGGAGAATCCCACCACGGAGCCGACCAAGCCCACGGAGCCGACGAAGCCGACCGAGCCCACCAAGCCGACCGAGCCGACGAACACGAACACCACGAAGCCGACTCAGCCCACGAAGCCGACCAGCTCGCAGCCCGAGCTGCCGGGTGAGGGTGCTTACGAGGACGACGTGGCGTACGGCATCGACCTGGAGGGCAATGCGGGCGTCCTGCTCATCGCCTGTGCCGCCGGTCAGCCGACCGAGGTGTACTCGTCCGAGTTCGACCTGCTTGAGGGCCCGAACCAGTCCGAAGAGGACGGTCGGTACTGGACCTGGCTCGTGCAGCGGCACGAGGGCGTCAGCTTCGACACCGGCAACGTGAAGCTGCACTGGAAGTGCGGTGGCAGCAAGCCGGTCGACAACCCGGTCAAGCCCGGTGGCGGCGCCGGTGCCGGTGCGCCCGGCAACAAGAGCGGAAACTCGCAGGTCAAGTACGCGCCCAAGGGTGGCGTCGAGACCGGCTTCGGTGGCACGGCCGCGGCCTGATCGATGGTGACGAAGTTCGGACAGGGCGGCCGCGTGGTCGTGGCCGCCCTGGCCCTTTCCCTGACACTGGCCGGCTGTGGGTCGTCGGATCCGGCCCCGGCCGCGCAGCCGACAGCGCCTCCTCCCGCCGTACCGGTGACCAAGCCGTTCGACGGTCTTCGCCCGACCTCGGTCAAGATCCCGAAGATCGGCGCGGAGTCCTCGCTGATTTCCGTGCTGCCGAACAAGGACGGCAAGATCGCCGTCCCGTCGGTGAAGACGCCGATGCAGGCCGCGTGGTACCGGCTGTCCCCGGTGCCGGGCGAGACCGGCCCCGCGATCGTGCTGGGGCACGTCGACGGCAACAAGCAGCCCGGCATCTTCTTCAAGCTCAAGGACGTCGCCGCGGGCGACGAGGTGTTCATCGACCGCAGTGACGGCAAGAAGCTGAAGTTCGTGGTGGACCGCAAGGACGAGGTGCCGAAGGAGCAGTTCCCGAACGACGCGGTCTACGGCAACACCGACAAGCCGCAGCTGCGGCTCATCACCTGCGGTGGTGCCTTCGACCAGGCCGAGCACAGCTACAAGAACAACGTCATCGTCTACGCCCATCTGGCGGCGTAACGACGTGGCCCGAACGCCCCAATGTGGCATTGGGTGCGCTCAACGCACCGAATGTGGCGTTCGGTGCGTCAGACGCAGCGAACGCCACATTGGGGCGCTGGTCAGCCGACGCCCGCCGCGGGATAGGGGAAGGCGGCGGGCGCCGTCGCGTCCGGGCACACCCAGCGGCGCATCCCGGCGTCACAGACGGCGTAGCCCCAGTTGATCAGCCTGTCCTGCAGGATCTCCGGCAGCCTGGTCAGCCGGGTCGGCGTTTCGGCGAGCACGTGGGTCTTCTCGACCGGCGCCGGCAACGTGTCCGGCAGCTCGAAGTTCGCGATGTCGCCGTAGCTGCCCCAATACGTGCCGTCGAAGTCTTTGTCCACATAGGACTTCAGCAGCGAGCCGGTGCGTAGTTCGCGAACCTGGTTGTCGACCACGTCGAGCACCCGCTTCATCTGCCGCGGCCAGCTCCGCTTGACGTTCCTGACGTAGGGCATGCGTTTGCCGGCGTCACTCACCAGTACCGTCGCGCACTGGCCGTCGACCGGGTCGAGGCCGAGGTTGTCGTACATGCCGGCGTCGCCGAGCACGACCTTGCGTTTCCGGTTGTCCTCCAGCGGGTTCGGGATCACCACCGGGGAGAGCACCGGCGGGAACGCCGAGGACGCGGCGACCGCGGTCGCCAGCGGGAGCTTCCCGTGTGGTCCGTTCTGCCGGAAGAACCACCACAGCGTGCCGTCCTGCATGTTGGTCGCGGTGAACACGAACTGCGGGCCGTCCGGGCTGAGCTCGTCGAGGCTGCAATCCCCGAACAGATGCTTCGCGTAGGCGCGGGCCAGCTGCTCCCCGACGCTGCGCCAGGGAAGCATCATCGCCGTGAGCACCACCGGGACGTCGAGCTTCGTCCGCGCGAGTTTGCGGATCGGCCGCACGAACTCGGCGTCGAGGTTTTCCGCGATCCCGTCGGCGAAGCGAAGCTTGTGCCACGCGTGTGCCAGCACGCCCGCCGCGATCGAGCCCCCGGAAACGCTGGACACGGTGGTGATCCTGGGCAGCCAGCCGAGTTCGTTGAGCCGCCACAACGCCCCGGTGTGGAACAGCATCGCGCGGTACCCGCCGCCGGAAAGCGCGAGTCCGACGCCTTGTCGCCGAAATGTGGTCATATCCATGGCATCCCCCACGTGCGATGAGTGTAGGGGGAGTCGCAAGTACCCCGAGTCCTGTTACCCGGAGCCGGATTATCCGCCGGATGGCGTAGGCGGATCAATCCAGCAGAGGAGTGAGCAGCCGGTGATCCTCCGTAGGCACGTATTCGGCGTAGTTGTCGTACAACGCCTGTTTGGCCAGGTGAGAGGCGCGGCCACCGTCGGCGTCGCGGATCGCTTCGAGGACGTCGGCGTGGTGGGTCAGCCAGGCACGCATCAGTGAAGTCCGGTCTTGTGCGTGCTCCAGCTTGTCCTCGATGAGTTCGAGGACGACGCCGCGCACGACCTCACTGCTGATCACCAGCAGCGGATTTCCCGACGCCCGCGCGATGATCTCGTGGAACGCGACATCGGCGTGGCTGAACTCGGCGAAACCCTGCTCGGCGCCCGACCGCATCGCGGCGAGCGCGGCGTCCAGATCGGCCAGGTCATCCTCGGTGCGCAGCTGCGCGGCCAGCAGATGCGCCGACCCGTCGAGCGTCATCCGGAACTGCAGCAACTCGGCGAGCCCGACGTGCTCGGCGCGGGCGAGCCGCTGCATGGAGCGCTGCAACGCGGCCGGTGACGCGGCCAGCACCTCCGGGCCACGCGGATCACCGGGCCGGGAGCGGATCATTTCCGCCGCCTGCAACACCCGGAGCGCCTCGCGCACGGTCGAGCGGCCGACGCCGAACTGCGTCATCAGTTCACGCTCGCTGGGCAGCCGCTCGCCGGGTTTCAGCCGGCCGCTGAACACGGCTTCCTCGATCTGCTCGACGACCCGTTCGTAGGCGCGGACCGGGGCGACCGGTTCGAATCTCATCCCGTTGCACCCCCTTGACCACTGCGTCCTGCGGTGCGAAGGTTACTGGTCAGACCAGTGTACCGCCAGAGCATGGTGGAGGGCGTATGAAGAGCCGGCTTCCCGCCGCGGCACTCGCGCTGCTGCTGGTGACGTCCGGCTGCTCGGCGGGCTCCAGCGCGAGCGTCTCGGGCGGGCCGGACACGCTGTCCGTCGGCTTCACCGCCGAACCCGCGAACTTCGACTTCACGCACAGCGACGGCACCGCGATCCCGCAGGCCTTGCTCTACAACGTCTACGAAGGCTTGGTGAAGCTGGACGCCGAAAGCCATATCGTCCCGCTCCTGGCCGAGTCGTGGACGATCAGCCCGGATCGCAGGACGTACGACTTCCAGCTGCGCAAGGGCGTGAAGTTCGGCAACGGCGCGGAGTTCACCGCGGACGACGTCAAGTTCTCGCTGATGCGCGTCAAGACCGACTGGACGATCTCGATCAAGTCCACAATGGACGTCGTCGACCACGTCGACGTGGTGGCGCCGGACCACGCGCGCGTCGTGCTGACCAAGCCGAGCAACGGCTGGCTGTTCAGCCTCACCAGCAGACTTGGCGCGATGTTCAGCCGCACCGGCGCCGGGGATCTGGCGAACAAGCCGATCGGCACCGGGCCGTACGTCGTGGCGTCCCGCAAGCGCGGCGATTCCGTCGTGCTCAAGGCGAATCCGGCCTACTGGGGCCGGAAACCGGCGTACGGGACCGTGGTACTCAAGTACATCAAGGACCCGACCGCGCTCAACAACGCCTTGCTGTCCAACGGAATCGACGTCATTTCGGCGATCACCGCGCCGGACTCGATCCCGCAGTTCACTGGTGACGACCGGTTCACCGTCGTCCAGGGCAGTACGAACAGCGAGGTCACGATGGCGATGAACAACGCGCGTGCCCCGCTGAACGACGTCCGCGTGCGGCAGGCGCTGACCTACGCGATCGACCGCAAGGCACTGCTCGACACCGCGTGGGGCGGCCGCGGCACGTTGATCGGCAGCATGGTCCCGCCGACGGATCCCTGGTACGAGGACCTTTCGACGTACTACCCGTTCGACCCGGCGAAGGCGAAATCCCTGCTCGCCGCAGCGGGCGCGACGAATCTCAATCTGCGGCTGCGGATCCCGAACCTCCCATACGCGGTGTCCGCCGCGCAGGTCGTCGCCTCACAGCTGGCCGACGTCGGTGTGCACGTGACCATCGAGCCGCTGGACTTCCCGGCGGTGTGGCTCAAACAGGTCTTCACCGACCACGACTACGACCTGTCGATCATCCAGCACGTCGAGGCCCGTGACATCACGACGTTCGGCAAGCCCAAGTACTACTGGGGTTACGACAACAAGGACGTCCAGCGGCTGCTGGCCGAGGCGGACACCGGGACGCCGGAACAGCAGGTCGCGGACATGCGCCAGGTGGCGAAGCGGCTCACCGCGGACGCCGCTGCGGACTGGCTTTTCCTGTTCCCCAACGTGATCGTGGCGAAGTCGAAGGTCACCGGGTTCGTGCGGAACCAGGTCAGCGAATCCTTCGACCTCACCGGATTGGCGCCGCGATGACCGTCAAGGTGCTTCGGCGCATCGCGATCCTGCTGGTCAGCGTGTTCGCGGCGTCCATTGTGGTCTTTCTCTTCATGGCCGTGCTGCCGGGCGATCCCGCGCAGGTAGCCCTCGGCGTCAACGCGACGCCGGAACTGGTCGCGAAGACCCGTGCGGAGTTCGGCATCGACCGGCCGCTGGTCACGCAGTACTTCGACTGGATCGGCGGTGTCCTGCGCGGCGACTTCGGCCGCTCGTACGTCACGCGCGAGGCGATCGGGCCACAGCTGCTCGACCGGCTCGGCGTGACGTTGTGGCTGGTCGGCGCGGGCATGCTGATCGCGGTCGTGATCGCCGTTCCGGTCGGGACGTTCGCCGCGGTGCGACACCGGAAGCTGTCCGGCGCCGGCGTTTCCGGGCTGTCGCAGATCGGTGTCGCGATTCCCGCGTTCCTCGCCGGGATCATCCTGGTGCAGATCTTCGCGGTGCAGCTGCGCTGGCTGCCTTCGGGCGGGTGGACGCCGCCGAACCAGGACTTCGGCGAGTTCCTGCGCGGGCTCGTGCTTCCGGCGTTGTCGCTCGGCCTGGTGCAGGGCGCGGTCGTGACGCGCTACGTCCGCTCGGCCGTGCTGGACACGCTGGGACAGGACTATTTGCGCACCGCGCGGTCGAAGGGCCTGCGGCCGGGGCAGGCGCTGTACCGGCACGGGCTGCGCAACGCAGCCGTCCCGGTGGTCACCGTGCTGGGTCTGCAACTCGCGACGCTGCTGATCGGCGCGGTGGTCGTCGAGCGCGTGTTCGTCCTGCCGGGGCTGGGCAGCATGCTGCTCGACGCCGTCGCGGCGCGGGATCTGCTGACCGTGCAAGGAATCGTGCTGGTGCTGGTGGTCGGCGTGCTGCTGGTGAACTTCGTGGTCGACGTGCTGTACACGGCGCTCGACCCGAGATTGCGGGGTTCGTGATGGCCGTGGTCACCCGGAACCGCAACGGCAGCCTGGTCGTCGGGCTGGTACTGGTCGGGCTCGTCGTGCTCGCGGCGCTGGTGTCGTTCCTGTGGACGCCGCACGATCCGGTCAAGGTCGACGCCGCGCACCGGCTGCTCGGACCCGGCGGCGAGAACCTGTTCGGCACCGACAAGTTCGGCCGCGACGTGTTCAGCCAGATCATGGTCGGCGCGCGTACGACGCTGTACGTCGGCGTGGTCGCGGTCGGGATCGCCGCGGTGATCGGCACCCCGCTCGGGATCTTCGCCGCGATGACGCCGCGCTGGCTCGGCGAGTTCGTCATGCGCGTCAACGACCTCGTGCTCGCGTTTCCCGCGCTGCTGCTGGCGATCATGTTCGGCGCGGTGTTCGGGGCGGACACGCTGACCGCGATGGTCGCGATCGGCATCGCGACCATCCCGTCCTTCGCGCGGATCGCGCGGTCCGGCGCGTTGCAGATCCTGAGCAGTGAGTTCGTCCTGGCGGCGCGCTCGGCGGGGCGGTCGCGGCTGAACATCGCCGTGCGCCACGTGGTCCCGAACATCGCCGGACTGCTGATCGTGCAGGCGTCCGTGTCGTTCGCGATCGCCGTGCTCGCCGAGGCCGCGCTGTCGTTCCTCGGGTTCGGCACCCGGCCGCCGACGCCGTCGTGGGGCCGGATGCTCCAGGAATCGCAGGAACTCCTGACCTCCTACCCACGGCTCGCGCTGGTCCCCGGTATCGCGATCGCCGTCGCCGTCCTCGGCTTCAACCTCCTCGGCGACGGCCTGCGCGACCGTCTCGACCCCCGATTGGCGGCCCGGCTATGACGCTGGAAGTACGCGGGCTCACCGTGGCGGGGCTGGTCAGGGACATCTCGTTCGAGATCGGGGCGGGTGAGCGGGTCGGGTTGATCGGTGAGTCCGGGTCGGGGAAATCGCTGACGGCGTTGTCGGTCATGGGCCTGCTGCCCGAGGAGCTGACGGCCAAGGGGTCGATCAAGCTCGACGGTCGTGAGCTGCTCGGAGTGTCCGAAAAGGACATTTCGCGACTGCGGGGCAATGAGCTGTCGATGGTGTTCCAGGAGCCGATGACCGCGCTCAATCCCGCGATGCGCGTCGGCAGGCAGGTCGCCGAACCGATCCGGATCCACGGCACGCGACGTGATCCCGGCAAAGCCGCCGACGAACTGCTCGACTCCGTCGGCCTGCCCGGCACGTCCCGCGCGTATCCGCATCAGTTGTCGGGCGGACAGCGGCAGCGTGTCGTCCTCGCGATCGCGCTGGCGAACAATCCGAAACTGCTCATCTGCGACGAGCCGACCACCGCGCTCGACGTCACCGTGCAGGCGCAGATCCTCGACCTCATCCGCGCGCGGCTTTCCAGTGCGAGCGCGCTGTTGTTCATCACGCACGACCTCGCCGTGGTCGCGTCGGTGTGCGAACGCGTGCTCGTGATGCTGGACGGCGAGATCGTCGAATCCGGCACCACGCGTGAAGTCCTGACCGCGCCGAAACACGAGTACACCCGCAAGCTGCTGGCCGCGTCGGATCTGGAGGCCCGCCGATGACGCCGATCATCGAGGTCAAGGATCTGGAACGCCGTTACGCGCGGCGGGACGTCCACGCGTTGCGCGGGGTGTCGTTCGACGTCGAGGCCGGACAGCGCTTCGGGATCGTCGGCGAATCCGGCTCGGGAAAGTCCACTTTGGTCAGACTGCTCGCGGCGCTCGACAAGCCGACCGCCGGGTCCGTGACGTTCCAAGGGCAACGGATCGACACGCTGCCGGAACGCAGGCTTGGCTTCCTGCGGTCGGAACTCCAGATCGTGTTCCAGGACCCGATGGGCTCGCTCGATCCGCGCATGCGTGTCCGGGACATCGTCGCCGAACCGCTCGGCCGCGCTGCGGGGCGTCGCGAGCGGGTCACCGAGATGCTCGCCGCCGTCGGGCTTCCCGCGGATGCGGCCGAGCGTTATCCGCACCAGTTTTCCGGCGGGCAACGCCAGCGGATCTCGATCGCCCGTGCGCTCGCGCCGAACCCGAGCGTGCTCGTCGCCGACGAGCCGGTCAGCGCACTGGACGTCTCGGTGCGCGCACAGATTCTCGACCTGCTTGCCTCGCTGGTGGAGACGTTCTCGTTGACGCTGGTGTTCGTCTCGCACGACCTCGGTGTGGTGCGGCACGTGTGCGATCGCGTCGCGGTGATGCGCCGCGGCGAGATCGTTGAACTGGGCGACGTCGACCAGGTCTACGACGCGCCACAGCACGAGTACACCCGGGAGCTGCTCGCGGCCGCGCCCAGCCTGCGTGCCGCGCTGGCCCGGCTGAGCGAAGGGGGCGAAGATGGCTAGGTTCGAAGTACTCTTTACCGCTGAGAACCCATCAGCAGAGTATCCGGAGGGCCTGCCGATCGGTGCCGATTGGACGTCCACAGTGGACACGGCGCCGGTGGTGTTCCCGTACGACGGCAGCGTCGTCGGTCAGGCGCCGGTCGGGACGCCGGAGCTGGCGCGGAAGGCGATCGACGAAGCCGTCGCCGTCGCTCGTGAGGTCGCGGCGTTGCCCTCGCGGACTCGGCGTTCGATCCTCAACGACGTCGCAGCCGCGGTGGCATCGCGGCGTGCGGAGTTCGAACAGCTTTTGGTGCTGGAGACCGGGAAGCCGCTGGTGGACTGCCGGGTCGAGGTCGCCCGCACGATCGTCACCTGGCAGGCGGCGGCCGAGGAGGTCTCGCGGTTGCACGGCGAGACAGTGCCACTCGACCTGCTGCCTTCGGGCGACGGGCTGGTCGGGTTCTGGAAGCGCAAGCCGATCGGCATCGTCGTCGGGATCGCCGGGTTCAACTACCCATTGCTCCTCGCCTCGCACAAGATCGCGCCCGCCGTCGCCGCGGGCTGCCCGGTCGTGGTGAAACCCGCGCCGCAGACGCCCCTTGCCACGTTGTGGCTGGTCCACCTGGTGCGTTCGGTGACGGACGTTCCCACGATGGTCCAGTTGGTCACCGGCGATGCCTCGGTGGGCTCGGCGCTGGTCACCGACCGGCGGATCGGCGCGGTGTCCTTCACCGGCTCGGCCGCGGTCGGCCACCGGATCGCGCGCGACGCGGCGCCGACGAAGACGTTGCTGGAGCTGGGATCCAACGCCGCACTGGTCGTCGCCGAGGATGCCGACCTCGACGCCGCGGCGGACGCGGTGCTGCGTGGCGGGTTCTACGCCTCCGGCCAGGCGTGCATCTCGGTGCAGCGGCTGCTGGTGGTGGACGCGGTCGCCGACGAGTTCACCGAACGCGTGCTGTCCCGGCTCGGCGAGGTCGTCATCGGCGACCCGAGGGACGAGAAGACGCGGGTTTCGGCGCTGATCGACGAGGGGTCGACGCAACGCGTCCTGGACTGGGTCGACAAAGCGACATCCTCGGGGGCGCGGCTGCTCGCGGGTGGCAGTGCGGAGGGGCCGGTGATCCGGCCGACCGTGCTCGCCGACGTCCCCGACGGCGTCGACTGCTGGGACGAGGAAATCTTCGGTCCGGTCGTCTGCCTGCGCACGGTGTCCGATGTGGACAGTGCGTTCGCCGCGGTCAACGCGTCGCGCTACGGGCTGCACGCGAGTGTGTTCAGCCGTTCGCTGAACACCGCGTTCCGCGCGCTGGACGAGCTGGAGGTCGGCGGCGTCGTGATCAACGAGGTGCCCGGGTTCCGGTCCGACACCATGCCGTACGGCGGGGTCAAGGACTCCGGGATCGGCAGGGAGGGGCCGCGGTTCGCGGTCGAGGAGCTGACGGTGACCAGGATGGCGGTGTTGCGGCCGTGAACTACGAGAACTTGTTCCGGCTCGATGGCAAACGCGCGGTCGTGCTCGGCGGCGGCAGCGGGATCGGCCGGGAATCCGCGCGGGCGCTGGCCGCGCACGGTGCGTCGGTGATCTGTGCGGATCGCGACGTCGCCTCCGCACGCGAGACGGGCGTCGGCGACGCGTACGAGATCGACATCCTCGCGCCGGGTGCGATCTCACGCGCCGTGGCCGACCTCGGCGAGGTCGACATCGTTGTCCTGACCGCCGCGACCAACGTACGCAAACGTTTGCTCGACTACACCCGCGAGGAGTTCGACCGGGTGATCGCGTTGAATCTCGGCGCGACTTTCGATGTCGTGCGGGCCTTCGGCGCCGGTATGGTCGAGCGGGGGCGGGGCAGCATCATCGGGTTCTCGTCGATCCGCGGGACCACCGTCGAGCCTGGCCAGGGGCCGTATTCGGCCACGAAGGCCGGGCTGGTCCAGCTCTTCCGCACGGCCGCCGCGGAGTTCGGCCCGGCCGGGGTCCGGGTCAACGCGATCGCGCCCGGCGTCGTCGAAACTCCGCTGACGGCGCAGATCAAGGCGAACCCGGAGTGGTACGACGCCTACGCCACCAAGGGTGCGCTGGGCCGCTGGGCGCGCCCGGACGAACTGGCGGGCGCGGTGGTCTACCTGGCCTCGGACGCGTCGAGCTTCGTGACCGGGTCGGTGCTCGCCGTCGACGGTGGCTGGACCGCCGTCGACGGCCGCTTCACCCCGCCCGCCTGACCTTACGGGGTTGGCGCCCTCACCGGGGTGTTGCCGCGGGAGGGGGCCGTCCCCGGCCGCCGGGGAGGGGGGAACGCCTGCGGGGGTTGG